>MNEA01000134.1:12997-21642 GCA_001917435.1 Acidobacteria bacterium 13_2_20CM_2_57_6 | reverse complement strand
AGTGGAGCGTTCAATGGTCCGGCGAGATGAAGGCGTGACACGGTTAGAAAGCGATTGGAAGTGAGTGCGCCGACAAAAAAGCTGACGTGACTCTGTCGATTGTAGAGAAGCTGACTGCCGACTCCGCGATGCACGCCCTCTACATCTCCCAGGTCACGGATTTTCAGCGCAGGGCGGTCTTCGCTGAAACTGTCCGAGAGAACCCGGTCTAAAGCGGCAGGCCCCCCCAAATCGAGAATCTTGCCTTGCCTGGCTTCGATCGGACGAATGGCCTGGATGTGAATTGTCCGCCCAGCGGTGTCTAGTACTTGAACTTGGATGTCGCCGATTGGTTTGTCCGCATAAGAATGCAGTCTATAAATCAGTTCGGGAGCGCGTTCTAATCCTGAATGTCTTACCGTCCATTCGTGAGCAGTCCCCAAATCATCGTTTGCGATAGACTCGGTCATTAAATGCTTCGGATAATCTCGCGCGTGAAGCCACCGCCCGTCCACCTTAGCAGCAACAGCAGCGATCAACACGTCCGAAGCTGAGCCAGGTTGCCCGATGGCATAGTTGCCCGTTGCACCGTCAACCGTCACGCGCAAACTCTGTGAGGCTGACGTCGTACCCTCAGCCAGGAGGACATAATTGAGCGAACCCATCAGGAGTCCCAGGGCACCAACCGACGCAACCGATCGACAATGAGCGATTGACAGATTCATTGGATCACCTCACTTTGATCGCTCCGAGTTGTTCTTGCAGGCAGCATGGGGCCCTATATCACACCATGCACGGTTGCTCTGGCGATAAAGTTGCTTTCAGCTGGTCTTCGATGAAAACAACCGGATTCACAGGTTTATTTCAGTTGAAATCTACTCGCCGTAAGGAACCCAGATGTTTTTCACCTGAACGGAGTGGTCGAGGAACCAGCGTCCTTCGCCTTGTTTTACGTCGAACCAGTCGATGGCGCGGCCTTCGTTGGTAAACACCTGCTTCAGATTGCCGACCGAAAGAGTTTTCGCCGCCGCGGCGCTGGCTTCGTTCGTGAAACACCAGACGGCGTCGACGTCATCGTGTTCGGCGAGCGTCTTCAGCAGTTCCGCTGCGCGGCCGGTGACGATGTTTACGACGCCACCCGGCAGATCACTGGTTTCGCAGCAGCGGCGCATCAAGGGGACAGACCACACCTACCGTGCCAATCGGTTCTTTCATTGCCAGGGCGACGTTGCGGAAAGGCGGGTTGTGCACGGCCCCGTCGTACTTATCAGTCCATGCAGCGTAGGAAAAGATGCGCTCGATGCCCATGGCGACTTCGGCCTCTGCTTGCTTCTTGCCGGCCACGTCGGACAAGCGAGCGGCAATTTCTTCACGCCGCTGTGAGAGATTCTCCGCGATGTAGTAAAGCACCTGAGCACGATTGTGGGCTGTCGCCATGCCCCAGCTTTCGGCTTTGCGCGCGGCTTCCACGGCGTTGCGAATGTCCTTGCGGTTGCCAAGCGGTGCTTCTCCAAGCAAACGCTCGTCCGCACCACGTACCGCCATGCTGTAACCCGAATCTGGCCGCACCTGCTTGCCGCCGATGAAGAGCTTCACGGTGCGATCGATCGGGGGAACCACGAAGTCTCCTGGCTGTTCTGGCGGCTGGTCGATGGCGAGAGGCTTTGTGAGAAGAAGAGGCGCTTGCTTGAACCACGCGGGCTCAAGATATTCGAGCAGACCTTCGCGCCCGCCTTCGCGTCCGAAACCGCTTTCGCGATAGCCACCGAAGCCGCAGGCGGGGTCGAAAAGATTTGTGCAGTTGATCCAAACCACGCCGGCTTTGAGCTGTGCTGCAACGTGCAATGAGACATTGATGCTTTCGCTCCACACGCAGGCGGCCAGGCCATACACCGTATTGTTGGCGAGTTCCACGGCTTCGCGTGGGGTACGAAAGGTCATTGCTGCGAGCACCGGACCGAAAATTTCCTGCTGCGCGACAACGGAAGTTGGGTGAACGTTACTCAACAAAGTCGGCGGAAAATACAAACCGCGCGAAGGTACGGGAATGGATGGCTGCCAGCAAGTCGCGCCTTCTGCCACGCCTTGATCGACAAGCCGCTGGATACGCTCGAGCTGCACGCGCGCAACGATCGCGCCAATATCGATGGCTTTATCGAGCGGTGGGCCGATTCGCAGCGTGTTCATGCGGTCATGAATCTTGCCAATCAACTTGTCCGCGATGCTCTCCTGCATCAGAAGCCGCGAACCAGCGCAGCAAACCTGTCCCTGGTTGAACCAGATGCCATCGACAAGGCCTTCCACGGCGCTGTCCAGGTCGGCGTCTTCAAGAATAATGAAAGGGGACTTGCCGCCAAGCTCGAGCGAAAGCTTCTTGTGGCTATGTGCCGTGGCCTTGCGAATCGCACGGCCTACTTCCGTCGAACCGGTGAACGCAATCTTGTCGACGTCGGAATGCTTCACCAGCACTTCCCCAGTCGATCCGTCGCCCGTGAGGATGTTTACGACGCCGGCCGGGAGGCCGACTTCCTGGCAAATGTGCGCAAAAGCAAGCGCCGTCAGGGGCGTAAATTCCGCGGGCTTCAGCACGACGGTATTCCCGGTCGCGAGCGCGGGGGCAATCTTCCACGCCAGCATGAGTAGAGGAAAATTCCACGGGATAATTTGTCCAACGACGCCACAAGCGGTGTATCCCGGGAATTCTTGCTCAAGCAATTGGGCCCAGCCGGCATGGTGATAAAAATGCCGCGCTACCAGCGGGATATCGATGTCGCGGCTTTCGCGAATCGGCTTGCCATTGTCGAGTGTTTCGAGCACCGCGAGCCAGCGCGAATGTTTCTGCACCTGCCGGGCCAGCGCATACAGATAACGCGCACGCGCATGTGGAGTGAGGGATTGCCACGCCGGCAAGGCAGCGCGCGCGGCCTTCACCGCGCTATCCACGTCTGCCACGGATCCTTGCGCCACTGTAGCGAGTTTTTCGCCAGTGGACGGATCTGCGGTGTCGAAATAGGCGCCTGCCACGGGTGCCTGCCATGTGCCGTTAATGAAATGTCCGAAGCGGCGGTCGTGACGATCCAGCCATGCAAGAGCCTCGCGCGGGTCTTCTGGCGCGGGGCCGTACTCCATGGTCATAAATTTTTCGACAATGCTCATTCGTCTCTTCTCAATTCTTTCGTCACCAAACCAGGATTCCGATGCCTACGCAACCGGGTGGCGATAATCCGCCGAATATCGACCCGTCGCGTGGTGCTCCAATTGCCGCTCGATATCCGCCAGCATGCCGCTGGCGCCAAACCGGAATAATTCCGCCTTGAGCCAGGAGTCGCCGAGTTCTTCTTTCATTAGGGCGAGCCACTCAAGCGATTGCTTAGCCGTACGAATTCCACCGGCTGGCTTAAAGCCCACGGCCATTCCGGTCTCCTGCGCATATTCGCGAATAGCGCGGGTCATGACCAGGCTCACGGGCAGCGTCGCGTTGACCGCTTCCTTGCCCGTGGACGTCTTGATGAAGTCCGCTCCGGCCATCATCGCCACGAAACTGGCGCGAGCCACGTTGCGCAGAGTCATCAAATCACCGGTGCCGAGGATCACTTTCAGATGCGCGGGTCCGCAAGCGTTCTTGAACGCGGCGATTTCATCGTAAAGCGCTTGCCATTTCGCCCCGAAGACGTGGGCGCGCGTGATGACCACGTCGATTTCGTCCGCGCCGGCTTCCACCGAGCGGCGAATTTCCGCGACCCGTTCTTCAAACGGAGAAAGGCCGGCAGGGAATCCCGTGGACACCGCGGCCACATGGATGCCGCTGCCCTCGATGGCGCGTCGCGCGGTTTCAACGAAAGCGTGATAAACGCAAACGGCCGCGACCTTGATATCGAGGCTCTCGATGCCCAGCTTCTGCACAAGCTCCTGCTGAAGCGGCTGCCGTGCCTTGGCGCAAAGCCGGCGAACGCGCTCGCTCGTGTCGTCGCCGGAAAGCGTCGTCAAATCCATGCAGGTGATGGCGCGCAAGAGCCAAGCCGCTTGCCATTCTTTCTTTACTGTTCGCCGGGTGCTGATGGTTTGCGAGCGGCGTTCGACGGCGCTGGTGTTTACGCGCACCGCGTTCACCCAATCCAAGTTCAGCGGGATGCCGCGGTTGGGCTGGAGATCGCGGCCGGCGTAATTTGCGATGGCGGTATCCGAAGGTGAAATCGGTTCACGAAGAACGGGGTGATCAAGACTTGAGGGGCTGTCGATTCGCGGATTGTCGCGCAGAGTCATGAGATGCTCACCACAAGTAATGGAACAATCAGCAATCTCTATCTTAGCACTTCGACAAAGCCGGTTCACAGGCGACCGCCGCGATTCCGCCACTCCTTCTCAAATTCCGCCCGGCTGCAGAATGATTTCTGAGTCCCTACCTTGGTTGTCGACAGAGCGGCGTAGAGATTTGCGCGAGGCAATGCTTCTTCCTCGGGCAAACCTTCGCTCAAAAAAACTGCCAAGCTGCCGATGAAGGCGTCGCCCGCCCCCGTGGTGTCCACGGCTTGGACCCGGAATGCCGGAATGAGCTCAATCCGGTCCGGTCCGGCGGCCAAACAGCCGCGCTCGCCGAGAGTAATGACCACCCGCCGCATTCCCTGGCGCAGGAAAGACTCCGCGCTCTTTTTTGCATCATCGATCGAATGAACCGCCATTCCTGTGATCGCTTCGGCTTCGCTCTCATTAGGGATGAAATAATCCGCACCGCCCATCTCTTTGTAGTCAATCGGTTGTGCCGGGGCGGGATTCACGATACAGCGAATTCCGTTCGCTTTTGCGAACTTCACGGTGTGGTAGACGGTTCTCAACGGAATTTCAAACTGCAGGATGATGGCATCTGCTTTGCGGAGCAGGGGCTCCGCAGCATCCACGTCTTCGGGCGAAAGCGTATCGTTTGCGCCCTTCACGACGATGATGCGATTTTGGCCGCTCGGATCCTACGTTCGCTCCGCAGAGCCGTGCTGCAACCGCCTGATTCGCGCCTTTGCCGCCGAAGCCAAGATCAAACTTCTTGCCGAAGATGGTTTCCCCGGGCCGCGGGAAAACGTCATTAAGTGTGGTCAGGTCCACGTTGGCGCTGCCCACCACCGCAATCAAGGGTTGCTTGGCCATTATCTTGCCCCTGGCGATTCTTGGCGCGGATTATATAAGAACCCCGTCGGTGAACCGTATAAACCCTCGATTTGCCAAGTGAGCCGTTTTGCAATTTCTCCGCATAAGGGGAGCGCCGGTAGCTTTCCTGGGTTGCCCTTGACACTTCTCCTGACAATGAGTACAAGCAGCGTCAGTCACAAATGTAGAAACAACATCACGCTGACAAAGGATGAATCGATGACTGGCAAAGGAGCCGGAAATTCATGTTTGTTCCTCATTCTTTCGGCTTAGCGCTTCTAATGATATTGACGAGCGCGATCTGCTGGGGCTCCTGGGCAAACACTTTCAAGGGTGTAAAGAATTACCGTTTCGAATTGTTTTACTGGGACTACGCCTTGGGTATTTTTCTGATCGCGGTCGCTTTAGCCTTCACCATGGGCAATACGTCGAATGACGCTTCGAGCTTCCTAAACAACATCCGCGCGGCCGATCGCTCGAATTACATTTACACTCTTGCTGGCGGCGCTGTTTTCAATCTTGCAAATCTTCTCCTTGTGGCCGCAATCGACCTGGCCGGTCTGGCCATCGCCTTTCCGGTTTCGATCGGCATTGCCATGGTGGTCGGCGTCGTTTCGAGCTATTTGTTGCAGCCGAGAGGGAATGCGCCGTTGCTCGCAGCCGGTGTCGCATGCGCCGTCATCGCGGTGGTCCTCGATGGCAAGGCTTATGGAAACCTCACCAGAGCTGCCCGGCCAGTTTCTCGCAAGAGCATCATCATCTGCCTCGTTTCCGGAATTCTGATGGGCCTCTGGGCTCCATTTATCACTCGCGCGATGACCCAAGGAAACGCTTTGGGTCCCTATAGCGTTGGCGTTTTTTTTACATTGGGAGCGCTGCTTTCGTGCTTTGTCTGGAACGTTTACTTCATGAAGAATCCTCTAGTTGGAGGCCCTGTGAATTTCGGCGAATTTTTTCGCGGACCTGCCGCGGACCACATGCTAGGACTGATGGGTGGCATCATCTGGGGAACCGGCACCGTCTTCAACCTGGTAGCAGCGAATCTCACCGGCGTGGCCGTTTCCTATGCCATCGGACAATCTGCCCCCATGGTGGCGGCCCTTTGGGGAATTTTAGTATGGAAAGAATTTCAAGGTGCCGATCGTCAGGCAAAGACACTTCTCGCCCTTATGTTTTTGTTCTATCTTCTCGCGATTCTTCTGATAGCCAAGGCCAACACTGTGGGATAGTAGAGGTTCCCATCGCCGGTGGAACGCGGATCGGAACATAACTCAGGCAGATTCTACGCCGCGAACACGTTGCGCACCATGAACCATAAATTTGCCGGCCGCTCCGCCAGCCGCCGCACAAACCACGGATACCAGTAGCTCCCGTAGGCGACCAGCACAATCGAAGTGCAGCCTTCATTGGCGAGACGTTCCTGCTCGGCGCGCTGGATGCCGTAGAGCATCTGCACTTCAAAATCCCTCTTCGCAAAGTCTTCCGCGGATGCACAATCGGCCAGACGCCGTATCAGCGCCACATCGTGCGTGCCGAACGCTGCGCGCACGCAGCGATTCTCCTTCTTCGCACGCAGCATCTGCCTCCCAAGCACGAAATAACTTTCGTCGACATCGTGCTTGTGGGGGAATGCAATTTCCGGCGGCTCGTTGTACGCGCCTTTAACCAAACGAATCGAGGGCCGCAGTGGAAGAAGGTTCGCCAGGTCATCCTTGGTCCGGTAGAGATAGGCTTGCAGGCAAATGCCCACATTCGGATGCGCCGTCAGCGCTCGGCGATAAAGGTCCAGTGTTGCGTCCACATAATTGCTCGCCTCCATATCCACCCAGACGATGGAGTCTTTTTCAGCTCGGTCGATTATGGCGTTCAAATGCTCGAAGCACAGATGTGGCGAGAGATCCAAGCCCAGTTGTGTTAATTTGACGGAAATCTCCGCGTCGAGACCATTTTCCCTGATGCGTTTCAGGACTTCGAGATAGTGTTCCGTGACCTGCTGCGCCTCCGCGCGGTCCTTAATATTTTCTCCAAGGTGCGTGAAGACCGTTCCAATCTTCTTCCTTCGAAGCGCCTCCGCCGCCCCAAGTGCGTCGTCCAGCGTTTCACCGGGCATGAACCGTGACACTGTGCCGCGCACGAACGAATATTGCGTGGCATGGTCGCGAAGCCATCGATTCTGCGAGGCAGCTAGCAACAGCGATCGCATCAGGCTCATTCTTTTCTTTGCTCCATTTTTTTAAGAGAGTTCTGTGTACTTAACATTCTCCAGTCATCTCGGAATCGCCGCCAAGATACAGCAGAGTCCTGCCCGAATTCTGCCTGGATCAGGAAATCGCGAGAACGCGGAGAAGCGCCCCGGCCAACACACCGCCAATGAGCGGTCCAATCACTGGAATCGTTGCATAGCCCCAATCCGATCCGCCTTTTCCGGCAATCGGCAAGATCGCGTGAGCGACACGCGGTCCGAGGTCTCGCGCTGGGTTGATCGCATATCCGGTCGGCCCGCCTAGCGACAACCCGATTCCCCAGACCAAGCTTCCCACGAGATATGGTCCCAGCCCCGAGGCAGGACCCGTCGCGGAGACGCCCCTTGAAAAAATCGCGCCGACCACGAAGACCAGCACGAAGGTCGCAATGACTTCGCTCAGTAAATTTGTCACACCATTACGAATTGCCGGCGCCGTGCAAAAGCATGCTAGCTTGATCTCAGTGTCCGGCGTCTCCTTCCAGTGCGGATGGTAGTGCAGCCAGACAAGCCCTGCCCCGACGATGGCCCCAAGCATCTGTGCCGCAAGGTAAGGAGCAAACTTGGAAAAATTGCCATCCCGCATCGCGAAGCCAATGGTCACTGCCGGATTCAGATGGGCATCGTTGCTTCCGCAAGCGATGGCCGTGAACACGCCCGCCATCACCGCGAACGCCCAACCGGCTGTAATCACCATCCACCCGCCGCCTTCCGCTTTCGATCGTTTGAGCAGCACGGCAGCAACAACTCCATCGCCGAGCAGTATCAGAATCATCGTTCCGAAAAATTCACCGGCCAGCGGTGAGTTCATAAGCGAATGCCTCCCTCACGGTTCGATCCAGTCAAACGATCGCGTGACTGCTTTCTTCCATTGCTTGTACAACTGCTCGCGCTCCGTTTCTGCAAGATGTGGTTTCCAGGTGCGATCAACTGCCCAGTTTGCTCGCAACTCCTCCAAGCCGGAAAAGAATTTTACCGCCAGGCCTGCGGCATAGGCCGCACCAAGTGCGGTCGTCTCTTGAATCACCGGGCGCACTACCTCGCGATTCAAAATGTCCGCCTGAAATTGCATCAATAAATCGTTCGCAACCATGCCGCCATCCACGCGAAGGCTGGCGAGGCTGATATGCGAATCCTTCTCCATCGCCTCAACCACTTCTCGCGTCTGAAATGCCGTGGCTTCCAGCACCGCTCGCGCGATGTGTCCTTTGTTCGCGTAGCGCGTCAGGCCGGCGACCACGCCGCGCGCATTCTCCTTCCAATACGGCGCGTACAGCCCGGAAAATGC
>MNEA01000134.1:0-12975 GCA_001917435.1 Acidobacteria bacterium 13_2_20CM_2_57_6 | reverse complement strand
TTTGTACCCGACAGTGGTGAGGAGGCCAAAACTCGAAGGCACCAACCGCTCGCCCGTGTTCATCAGCAGAAAGCAACCTGTGCCGTAGGTGTTCTTGACCTCGCCAGGACGAAAACACGCCTGGCCGACTAGCGCTGCTTGTTGATCGCCCAGGATGCCGGTGATAGGAACTCCGGCGATCGCTTTGAGAGTTGCTTCACCGTAGACTTCGCTGCTCGAACGCACTTTCGGCAGCACTGCGCGCGGAATATCAAACGCCACAAGCAACTTTTCATCCCAATCTAGTGTTAGCAAATTCAGGAGCTGCGTTCTGCTCGCGTTAGTCACGTCGGTCACGTGCACGCCGCCTTGAGGGCCTCCGGTCAAGTTCCAGAGGAGAAACGTATCGATATTTCCGAACAGCAACTCGCCTCCGGCCGCTCTTTCCCGTGCGCCGGAAACATTCTCGAGCAGCCAACGCAGCTTCAGACTGCTGAAGTACGTGCTCAGCGGCAATCCAGTCTGCGGACGGAAGCGGCCTTGCCCGCCTTCCCGGGCGAAGAGCTTGACATCTTCCGCAACCCGCGTGTCCTGCCAAACAATCGCATTGGCAACCGGCTTGCCGGTTTTGCGCTCCCACAGGACGGTGGTCTCCCGCTGATTCGTGATGCCGATCGCCGCCAGATCCGCAGCGCGCAGCCCGCGCTGCTGGAGCGCCCCGGCAATTACCTCTTCTGCGCGCCGCTGAATTTCCAACGGATCGTGCTCCACCCAACCCGGCTTTGGGAAAATCTGTTCGTGCTCCCGTTGGGCTACAGCGGCGACACGCCCGGACTGGTCAAATACCATGAATCGCGTGCTCGTCGTGCCTTGATCGATTGCTCCAATATAGTTTTTCACTGCGCTGGTCCTTTGTTTAGACGCAGCAGCATACTACGCAATCGCCACCCCTCGCTTCATGCAAATCGCTCCGCCATCCTCTGCGGCGGCAAATGCCTTGCTCGCGTTCAACGTGGAGTTCGCTTCTTATACGTCCGCGGGACCGATTGGTGCATCTAAGAGTAGGAAAGGTAAAAAGGAAAAACAATGGTCAAGAAAATAAAAGCTAGCCGCTTTGCCACGATGATAGCGGCACTCGTTTTGGCATCCGGACTATTTGTGTCAAATGCCAGGGCCGCTGCACCGGGAGCAGTCACCATGACGGTAACCGCCGTCGGCAAAAAAGACATGAGTCCGCCAATCGTTACCAAAGACGACGTCCAGCTCTATCTCAACAAAGAGCGCACTCAAGTCGCCGATTGGAAGCACGGCGGAAAGTTATACCTCGCCGTTTTGATTGACGATTCGCTGGACGGGGGTATCGCCAATCAGTGGGGCGATCTGAAGTCGTTTTTCGATGCCCAGCCTGATACCACCTACATTTCTGTAGCCTACGCGCGCAACGGTACCGCTATGCTCGCCCAGGATTTTACCAACGACCATGAACTTGCTGCCAAAGCGCTGCGCATCCCGCTCGGTGGCGGGGGCGCGTTCTCGAGCCCTTATCTCGCACTTCTGGACTTGATGAAGCGCTGGCCTTCTTCCGCGGACAGGCGCTCCATCCTCTTGCTCTCTTCCGGAATTGATTACTTTCGCGGAGGTTTTGACCTTCGGAGCCCAGATCTCGACTCCACGATCAGTCGGGCGCAAAAGCAAAATATCAACGTTTGGACAATCTACGCTCCAGATGCAGGGCACCGA
This sequence comes from Acidobacteria bacterium 13_2_20CM_2_57_6, assembly GCA_001917435.1. Taxonomy (GTDB): domain Bacteria; phylum Acidobacteriota; class Terriglobia; order Acidiferrales; family UBA7541; genus Acidiferrum. The sequence continues at coordinate 11,256 of MNEA01000134.1, read as the reverse complement.
GGGCGCGGATTCTTCATCGTCAACAGAGCGCAATCGAATCTCAGCGAGCTTTCGGATGAAACGGGCGCCGAATCCTTTTACCTTGGCACTGCCGCTCCCGTCACTCTAAAGCCCTATTTTGATGAGCTCTCCATGCATCTCAGCAACCAGTACCTTCTGACATTCAAGGCCAGTGGAGGAGCGAAAGGACGTTTCGAGCGCGTCCGACTCTCTACGGAACTGCCCCACGTTGAGTTCATGGCGGCTTCGCAGGCCTTTCTGCCCGCGGTAAAGTAAGCTCCGAGCCTTTTGAGCACAAAAAAGGCGCGAATTCACTGAATCCGCGCCTTTTACCTCTTGCGATTGCCATGCTAGTTTGGCGCGGTTCTGAGCAGCCGCGCAGATTTTCCAGATGCCTGAAGGAAGAAATCTTCAGTCGTCAGAACCGCTGAGAACCGCCGCTTGCGTGGAATCGCGAATCACCAGCTCCGGGTTCATCTTGTGCCGCGAAATGTTCCAATCACGCTTTTCCAGCCCGGCATTGACGCCTTCCATCACGATATTCACCGCCAGGTTCCCCATTGCTTCCAGCGGCTGCCTAACCGTCGTCAACGAGGGGGCGGACAGCGACGATAGCGGCACGTCATCGAAACCCACGACCGAGCAGTTCTCCGGCACTTTCACGCCCGCTTTAGTCAGCGCGCGGATCGCGCCCAGCGCCGTCAGGTCGTCAAAGGCCATCAATGCGGTGAACCGCTTTTTTCGCTGCACCAATTCTTCCGTGAACCGGTACCCGCCCTCGAAGCCGGAGTTGGGGTCGAAAGAATCCGGCAGTTGCAGAACGAGCGCAGGGTCGATCTCCAGTCCAGCCGAGTGCGCGAATTTCTGAATCCCTTTCCACCGTGGCGCGCTGTCGATCAGCATTTTGGGGCCGCGTATGAACGCGATCTTGCGGTGTCCCAGATGGTGAAGATGTTCGAGCGCGAGTCGCCCTCCCGCTTCGTTGTCTACCATCACCGAGCTGACATCGTTACCGGGCATTTCCCAACCAATCGTTGCGGCGGTAATGTTTCGCTTGCTGAGGTCCGCGAGCAGTTGAATGTCTACGAAGAGCCAGTTGGCTACGACGATCAATGCCTCGACGTGATGCTCCAGCAGCATTTCAAGGTATCGTTCAAACCGGTTTCTCTGGTTGTGGGCGTCGGCGAAAATTGGCACGTACGACGATTGATAGAGCCCGTTCTCGATGCCCCGCAGAACCGGCGTGCAAAAGGGATCCGTAATATCGAAGAACATCACTCCGACACTGTGGCTCCGTTTGCTGCGAAGAAAACGCGCCATTGCATTTGGCCGGTAGCCGAGCTTTTTGGCGACTTCCTCGATGCGTTTTTTTGTGGCTGGCGCGATGTACCGCGCCAGTGGCGCATTGTTCAGCACAATCGAAACCGTCGCCGGTGAGAAGCCGCTGGACTTCGCGACATCTCTCATCGTGATGGTCTGGTTCTTTCCGCTATGACGCTTCACCAAGAGTGGGGTCTCCGATTGCATCATCATCCGTCGTGAGCCACCGAATATGCAACCTGCCCGTCCTTCGCCAACTTGTTATTCCGCGGGTATTTCAAAAGAAAGCTGCTCCCGGAAGCCCCGCGTTTTCCACACGCCGAACGCGATCCCGGCGGCCATCCAAATCGAACCCACGATCATCGCCGGCCGGCTCAGGTTCATCCACAGCGCGAGGCAGACTAGAAATCCCAGTATGGGTGGGATCAGATTGATCAATTTTTTTTCTTCGGCGCGAACGTAATAGTGCACGAACGCTGCGGCGTTCACGCCCATGAACGCGATCAACGCGCCAAAATTCAGCATCTCGGCGCCAAGGCCGTAAGCCTTGTCCCCGTTTAGGATCTTCAGGAAAATCCCCCAGTTCACCGCTTGTGCGTCGTGGATGTAGAATCTGTATCCGGCCACCACTTCGAGCAAAAATGCGCCCGCGAGCGCGACACCTCCGACAAAAATAACATTGTTCTTGGGAATCCGGTGCTTTCCATCTAGTTTTCCGAAGAATGACTGAGGCAGCGCATTGCTCCGCCCCATGCCGAATAGAAGGCGCGCAGCGCCCAATTGAGCTCCTAGTCCCGATCCGAAATTAGCGAGCAGTAATGTGAAACCAACGAGAAGAAACAGCGGCGCAATGGTTTGAGTTCCGACGTGCAGTGCGGGCCAGAGACGGCGCATGATTTCCGGATAAGCAGTATTTACGTCGGGGAACGGCTGGGATATTGGCCAGATGAGTTGCGCGACGTAGACTTCGGCCGCAGACAAAAGACCGATGACCACGCAAGTGAGCACCGTCGCCAGCATGATATTGCGCCGCGGATTCTCGGCTTCCTCGGAGAGCGTGGAAATCCCGTCGAAGCCAATGTATGTGAGCACGGCAATGGACGTGCATCCAAAGAGGCCGCCGAGTGTGAAGGTCTGCGGGTCGTAAAACGGCCTGGTAAAGAAGGCGGTATCGGCGTGCGGATGGCCGAAGATGTAGCGAGCGGCGACTACGAAGATTACCACCACAACGGCGCCCATGCCTGCAGCCATGCCCGCGTTAATGCGTGCCGACGTCTTAATGCCGCGAATATTCAGGAGCGTAAAGACCACCGCAAAGAAAGCTTTCCAGACCCAAATGGGGACTCCTGGCGCGAAGTCATGGGCCTGTCCTGCGCACCACACCGTGCAGATTAGCGGGTTCAGCATGTAATCCATCACCATGCTCCAACCGGTGACAAATCCAACGCTAGGATGAATTTCCTGCGCTACATAAGTAAACGCCGAACCCGCGCTCGGATATGCCCGCGCCATTCGTCCGTAGCTGATCCCCGTGAATAGCATCGCTACCATCGCAATCAGGATCGCGGTTACGACGTGGCCCTTGCCCCGATCGCTCAGGACGCCGTAAATGGACATGGGTGCCACCGGCTGGATGACTATCACGCCGTACAGAATCAGGTCCCAGAGCGTCAGAGTGCGCCGCAGTAGTGGCGTGGAACCCGCTGTGCTTTCGTCGCTCAAGCGATTCTCCTTTTCCAGGGGAACTACGGTTCGACCCCGGCGTCACCGTAACATGGGCTTCGAGCAAACTTTTTCAATCACCACTCCCGCACGTGCCATTCATCTTTATTCAATCGTTTCAAGCGCTGACAGTGTGCGCAATCTCGCTCCACGGCGCAACTACAAAAGATTTGTCTCGGCTTTCGTCCCTTCCCGCGGAACTTCGCCGCCATAGTTTGTCCTGTCCATTTGTACAGGCCGCAATTTTCACAGAAACGTTATCTCTTGCCTCACTCACTCCTCGAATTCTCAGCAACGGAGAGACCTCGTGCGTAGTCTAATTAAGTAGCCGCCCGGCCCGGGAATAGAGGACTGTTCGATAACCCATGGGCGAGGCCCCTCTCACACAAGGTCGCAGCAACGCCAAGATCTTCTTGGCGCATTTCAGCGCTTTTCTTTTTGTGGTTCTCGCCGCTTACTGGCTTCGCCGCATCGCTCTTCAGCCCGACGCCATTCTTCAAGGTTACCTGCAGGTCATTAGCGGTCTTCTTGCCTTTGTTTTCGCTGCTGTAACACTCGTCCGTTTCCAGGGGACTCAGGATCGGATCTCACTGATTCTCGGCGCCGGGTTTCTTCTGTCGGGCGCCGTTCTGACGGCCACCAGCATTCTCTTTTTTCAGATTTTTCCGGAAGCCCCGCTGCGGATACTCTGGGCGCCCCTTGCTTGGTGGCTTGGCCGTATTGTCCTGGCACTTCTGCTCGTTGTTGCGCTTCTGGTTGAGCATTTCCTGCCGCGTTCGCGTCATCCACGCCGTGAAATTGCCGGCGCTTTGCTGACTGTAGTCGCGGTGACCTACGTGGTATCCGCCGCGCTTCGTCGCTTGCCGCCCGAGGTTTCTCGCCACCCCAGCGCGTTTTTCCCCTATCCCGAGCAATTGCTGCCCGGCGCGATCTTCCTCGTGAGTCTCATCTGGTTCCGCCGGCGTTTGTCCGTAGAGGATTCCGCCTTCGACCGCACCATTTACGCAGCCACCTGGTTGAATCTCGCAGCGCAGCTTTCGGCCGCTCAATCCACCCGCTTGCTGGATGCTCCGTTCGTTTTCGCGCAAGCGCTCATGGTGTTGGGCTACACCGTCGCCCTCTGCGGGGCTCTTCTCGACAATGCGCGGCTCTTCGAACAGGTGCGTCATCTCGCCGTCAGCGATCCGCTCACCGGGCTTGCTAACTATCGCCGCCTGCTCGATGTTCTTGAAAGCGAGACCGATCGCACCGATCGCAACGGCCGGCCCTTTTCCGTTTTGCTTCTTGATCTCGATGGCCTGAAAAAAATCAACGATAACTTTGGCCACCTCGTCGGGAGCCGCGCCATCTGCCGTCTCGCCGATGTCCTCCGCATCCATTGCCGGGCCGTTGATACCGCCGCGCGATATGGCGGCGACGAATTTGCGCTCGTTCTCCCGGAGTCGCAGGAGGACGAAGCGCGGCGCGTCGCCAATCGCATCCGGGAAGTTCTCGCAAGCGACACGGAACAGCCGGCCCTCTCCGCGAGCATCGGCATCTCTACGTACCGTGGCGACGGCGAGCGCATTGAGAAATTGCTCTCGGAAGCGGACCACGATCTATATGCGGAAAAGGCTCGGCGTGTTAGACGTGCTGCTGCTGCGCTAAATCCTCGCCGCAGCCCCAAAATCTAAACTGCTCGAACAGTTTGTCTATTCGTTCGAACATTTAGCACTAATTTATTCTTTGTTAGTGACTTCTACCTGATGGAATTGCCGTCGGCATCTACGATGTGCACGGCCCCAAGGTTCAGCTCGCGAATTCCGGCTTCCACCTTCGCAAGGTCCCCGACCACCACCCAGACCAATCGATCCGGGCTGAGAAAGGATTTCCCCGCGGTGGTGAGATCGTTTGTCGTCAGCGCCCGCACTTTCGACGCATACGTCGAGAAATAGTCGTCGGGTAAACGATATTGCACGATATTCTCAATCGCATCGCCCACCTCGTTGATAGTTTCGCGCGATCCCGCCAGGCGAAGGGTTCGATTGTCTTTGTCCTTGTTGAGTTCATCCTGCGAGATGGGGCGCGCGCCAAACACGTCGTGCAACTCCTTGTTGATCTCGACGAGAGATTCCTTGGTCTTATCCGTTTGCACCGGCGCTTGCGTCACCCAGGCGCTGTTTCCGCGCGCAAATTGAAACCCCGTGCGAGCGCCATAAGACCAATGTTTTTCCTCGCGCAGGTTCATGTTTACGCGCCCACCGAACGTTCCGCCCAGAATGTCGTTCCAGATTCCCAGAGCGATTTCTTGCGGGCTGTTGCGCGGCGGCGCGATCGTCCCCGCCAGGATGTAAGACTGCGCTGCGCCCGGTTTATCGATCAAATACAATTCGGCCTGCTTCGGCGGCGCCACGTTCGGAATGCTCTTCCTTGGTGCGTCCCCTTGCTTCCAGGACGCAAAAGCCCTCTCGAGTTGCGGCTTAATTTCCGCCAGGGTGGTGTCGCCCACGATCACCAGCGTGCCGTTGTTTGGCCGGTACCACGTGTCATGGAATTTGGCGATGGCGTCGCGCGTCAGTTTGCCGACACTTGCTTCGGTCAACTGAAGTCCGTAGGGATGATCCTTGCCGTAAAGCGCCGGAGTCATCACTCGGCCCGCCATCGCCCCAGGAGAACTCTTCGCCCGCTGGATCGCGGCAATCTGCAGCTTTTGCTGCCGCGCGAAATCTTCCTGAGGGAACGAAGGATGGAGCAGCACGTCGGAATACAAGGCCAGCGATGGTTCCAGCCTGCTCTTCAACGCGGAGAGATGTACCGTCGAACTGTCCAGCCCGGAAGCTGCTTCGAGCTCCGCTCCCAGCCGTTGAATTTCATCGCTGATTTGCAGTGCATTGTATTTGTCCGTGCCGCTGGTCAGCAGCGAGGACGTCATTATGGCAGTGCCCGGTGACGCTGAACTATCTGCCGAGGTGCCCGCATCCACGAGCATGGTGAAATCCACAAGAGGCAATTCATGGCGTTCCGCTAGAACGACTTTCAAACCATTTGAGAGCGTCATGCGTTCGAACGCTGGCAGCTTCACGTTGGGCGTCGCGCCGACTTCGGGGAGTTTCGAACGGTCCGCGCCGGCGGTCGCTGCCTTGTATTCCGGAAAGGGCACGACCTCGAGTTGATAAAGGCCATCGCTGAGCCAGCGCCGCGCCGCATCGCGCAAATCCTCAGCCGTTGCTTTGCGCACGCGATTCAGCGAGATCATGTACTGTTCCGGATTTCCTGTAAATACCTGACCCCGGGCGAGGATGTCGGATTTGCCGCCAAAGCCTCCGATGCGGTCGAGCCCTCGGACGAGATTCGCTTCATAAGCGGTCTTGACGCGCTCTAACTCTTCCGCCGTCGGCCCGTCCTTCAGGAATTTGTCCAGCTCTTCCTGCACGTCCTTGTTGATGGGCGCGAGGCTTCCTCCGGGTTTGGCCGACGCAATAACCAAAAACTGGCTGCCGATTTCACTCGGATTGACGCCGCAATTCACCGAAGTTGCGATTTGCTCGTCATAAACGAGCCGCTTATAGAGCCGCGAATCCTTGCCTTCTGACAGCACGTCGCTCACGAGGTCCAGATAATCGGCGTCGGCCTGGCCGTATTGGGGAACATTCCAGACGTTGAATACGCGCGCGGCGGGCACGCGGTCTTGCGCTTGTTGGCGATGCACTCCAGTCATTTTCGCCACCCAAGAATTCTGGTACGCGACCGGGGGACCGGGCGGGATATCCCCAAAATATTTTTGGACTTTTTCGCGCGCCGTTTTCACATCGACGTCGCCGGCAATCACCAGTGTGGCGTTCGAAGGCCCATAATAAGTCTTGAACCACTCCTGCACATCGGCAAGCGACGCCGCGTTCAAATCCTCCATGGACCCGATGGTGGTCCACGAGTAGCCATGCCCAGCAGGATAGGTGTTTTCCGTGATCAGATACCGCGAGATGGAATAGGGCTGGTTGTCGCCCTGGCGCTTTTCGTTTTGCACCACGCCGCGCTGCAGGTCGAGGGTTTCCTTGTTGATGGTGTTATAAAAATGTCCCATGCGGTCGGACTCCAGGAACAGTGCGTAATCCAGCGCGGATGTGGGCACGTCCTCGAAATAATTGGTGCGGTCGGAATTGGTCGTGCCGTTGAGGTCCGTGGCGCCCACGTGCTCCATCGCGTCGATGTAGCGCCCTTTGACGTTTTCACTGCCGCCGAACATCAAGTGTTCGAACAGGTGCGCAAACCCGGTCTTTCCCGGCTTTTCGTTCTTGGAGCCCACGTGATACCAGATGTTCAGAGCGACGATGGGCGCTTTGTGATCCTCGTGAACGATCACGGTCAGCCCGTTAGGAAGCGCGAATTTCTCATAGGCGATCTTGATGTCCTGCGCTGATGTCCGTACCGCGGCCAACATCAGCAGGGCCATCGCCGCAAGCGGAACAAACGCCCGGGCGGCTCGATCCATCTTCAAACGCATTGTTCCTCCGTAATTTCTATTTTTTTTTAGCCCATATTTCCAACGAAAGTCTAGGCCCGGCTAAGGTGTCCCGCCGCGTCACTTGGCTTCCACCCCCAGCTTTTGCAGCCGAGGCGAGCCACTCTTCTCGTTGGCAGTCGAATTGGCAAACGAAGAACATCCCCTTGTTACAAGACGCATGCCACAGCCGGAAGTTTCGTCTTGCGATTCTGCTTCGGACCAGGGCCGTCAGTATACTGCACGCTTCTGGACAGTGTCCTTTGTCTCCAGCAAGAAGCGTGCTTCCGCTGGTGCGCCATCGAGCAACTGCTTCGTCACGTATTCTCCCACTGCTGGGCCGTGCTTGAATCCATGCCCCGACCCGCCGCCTGCAAACCACACGTTTTCCATTTCCGGATGCCGGTCAATCAGGAAATCCCCGTTCGAAGTGTTCTCGTACTGGCAGATGTGCGTTTCCACAATCGGCGCACCTTTTAGTGCCGGAAACCGCCGCGCCACATACTTTCGCACCAACTCCGTCATCGCCGGCGAAACAATCCTCGATTGCGTATCAGGATCCACTCGTTCTCCATGTTCATCAAACGCAATCTTCAGTCCTCGTCCCTCGATGTCTGGCATTCCGTAGACCAGGTCTTCCTGAAACAGCCACGTCGGCAGCGCCGGTGCCGTGAACCTCGTATCGCCAGCCGGAATGCCGAAGAAAAACACTTCCTGCCGCGAGGGAAAAATTCGCGTGCCAAGAACGTCCGGGAAAACCTTGCCAAGCCACGGCCCACAGGCAAACACAAACTCTTCCGCCGCGATCCGTTCGCCCCGGCTCGTCGTAATGTGTTCCACCCGGCCTGCCTCTCGCGGATTCATTGCGTGCGCGCAGAGGTACTCCGCTCCAAGCCGAACCGCATCTTCGACTACAGCGGCCACGGCCCGTCTTGCCAGCAGGACACCGCTCTTTGGCTCAAAGATGCCGCACTCAATACCGTCAAACGCGATTTGCGGATAGCGTTTCTCCAGCGCTGCGCGGCCTAGCTCCTCGAATGGCATTCCGCATCGCTTTAACGTCTCGCTGGTCTGCCGCAACCGCTGGTCTTCGTCACCGCCCATCCATAGCACTCCGGTTTCGAGAAAAAGTGGTTGTCGGATCGCCGCAAAAAACTCTTTCCATTGCTTCAGCGATTTCTGCGACCACCGCGTGTACAGTTCATCCGCGCCGTAGCCCATTCGAATGATCCGCGTTTCGCCTCCGGAACTGGCCCGCGAATGTGCGGGTCCGTAGGCCTCGATCAGCGCCACGTGCTGCCCTCGTTTTGCGAGGTGCCACGCCGTCCACGCGCCGAAGACGCCCGCTCCAATCACTGCAACGTCGTATGTCTTCTGCTTGCTCACTGCGCCAGCATCCTATCCCAACCTGTACCCCAACGAAAATCGCTTCCGTCTAACAGCGCGTAGCGATACTATTTTTCGTTTTCCGTTCCTATCTGTGGAGGTGTGTGTGAAAGCGTCTCGCCAGCCCGTTTATTTCGTTCTGCTTGTTTCCTTCCTGATGTTCGTAGTCCCGGTCTTTGTCAGCGCCCAGCAAAATGCTCCCCAAATCGATCCTAAGACTTATGGCGGCATGAAATGGCGCCTCATCGGCCCGTTCCGCGGCGGTCGCGTCCTCGCCGTCACCGGAGTCACGAGCCAGCCCAACACCTACTATTTTGGCGCCGTAGCCGGCGGCGTTTGGAAGACCACTGACGGTGGCGTTTCCTGGGATCCTCTTTTCGACAAGCAGACCACCTCCTCCATCGGCAGCATCGCGGTCTCGGAATCCGATCCCAACGTCATTTATGTCGGCACAGGCGAAGCCTGCATTCGCGGCAACATCTCCTTCGGTGACGGCGTCTACCGTTCGAACGACGGCGGCAAGACCTGGAACAACGTTGGCTTGAAGGACTCGCGCCACATCGGCAAAGTCATCGTCCACCCCACGAATCCTGATGTCGCCTTCGTTGCCGCTCTCGGGCATGCTTACGGCAAAAACACCGAACGTGGCATTTTCCGCACTCGCGACGGCGGCAAGAGCTGGGAGAAAGTTCATTACCTCGACGACCGCACCGGCGGCATCGACATCGTTTTCGATCCGCAGAATCCTCACGTCCTCTTTGCGGCGATGTGGGAAGGCTACCGCACTCCCTGGACGCTCAACAGCGGCGGCGACAAGGATGGCCTGTACCGTTCGAACGACGACGGCACCACCTGGAAGCGCGTCGAAGGTAACGGAATCCCCGAGGGCCCGCTCGGTCGCATTGGTGTCGCCGTCTCCGGCGCGGATTCAAATGTCGTTTACGCGCTCATCGAAGCCAAGAAGGGCGGTCTTTACCGCAGCGACGATGGCGGCACGAACTGGACGCTGATCAACGACGATCACCGTTTTCGCCAGCGCGCCTGGTATTTCACCCACCTTTGGGCCGATCCCAAGGATTCCAACAAAGTCTACATCGCCAACACCGGCCTTTTCCGCTCGAACGATGGCGGCAAATCCTTTGAACGCCTCAATGCTCCTCACGGCGATCACCACGGCTTGTGGATCGACCCTCATAATCCCAATCGCCTCATCAACGGTAATGACGGCGGCGCGACGATTTCCATCGACGGCGGAAAAAATTGGTCCACGCAGAACAACCAGCCGACGGCGCAGTTCTATCACGTGGTTGCGGACAACGATTTTCCATACCGCGTCTACGGAACGCAGCAGGACAATTCCTCCGTCGGCATTGCCACTGCCAGCGACCGCGGTTACATCGATCGCGCGGATTGGGACGCCGTCGGCGGAGGGGAGAGCGGCTACGTGGCAGTTGACCCGCGTGATTCACATATCGTCTATGCCGGCTCCTATTTCGGCTATATCACCAGGCTCGATCGCCGCACCAATCAAACGCAAAACGTTCAGCAGTGGCCGCTCGATCCCGACGGTCACAACGCTTCCGTCCAAAAATATCGCTACACCTGGACCATGCCCATCGTATTTTCTCCGCACGATCCGAACGTTCTCTATCACTCTTCCCAGTATCTCTTCCGTTCGAAAGACGGCGGCCATTCCTGGGAAACGCTTGGTGGAGACCTCACTCGCAATGACCCGACGAAGCAGCAGGATTCCGGCGGCCCCATCACCAAGGACCAGGCCAGCATCGAGTTCTACGATCTGATTTTCACCCTTGCGGAATCTCCGAAACAAAAAGGCCTGATCTGGGTCGGCACCGACGATGGCTGGATTCAGCTCACCCGCGATGATGGAAAAACTTGGTCCAACGTCACTCCGAAGGGTTTTCCCGAATGGGCCATGATCAGCCTGATCGAGCCGTCACCGTTCGAAGCCGGCACCGCTTACGCCGCCAGCGACGCCCACAAACTCGACGATTTCAAGCCGTACATTTTCAAGACGAGTGATTTCGGCAAGACTTGGTCGTCGATCACCACCGGACTTCCCGACGGCTCTTACGTTCACGCGGTTCGCGAAGACCCCAAACGCAAGGGCCTTCTCTATGCCGGCACGGAAACGGGCGCGTGGGTTTCTTTCGACGACGGCTCGCACTGGCAAGCGCTGCAGCTCAATCTGCCGACAACTCCTGTTCATGACCTGATCATCCATGGCGACGATCTCGTCGTTGCCACGCATGGCCGCGCGTTCTGGGTGCTCGATGACGTCAGCCCGCTGCGCCAGGCGAACGCTTCCATCGCCGCAGAGGACGCGCACT
>MNEA01000162.1:13751-54879 GCA_001917435.1 Acidobacteria bacterium 13_2_20CM_2_57_6 | reverse complement strand
CCGGTGCGTGGATTGGTTCACGATTTCGTAGGAGAACCAGGCGGTGGCACCCAGCAGGAGAAATGCTCCCAGTCGCAAATAGCGTTCAGCCTTCATCTCATCAAAGACGAGGGAATACAAGCTAAGAAGGGCGAAGTACAGACCGATGGTGAGCAATGCATCGGAGTAAAAATAGAAGTACGCATACTCCAGGGAGTCCACTCCAAAATGTCTGAGAACCTGGTAGCGACCAACGCTCACCAGGAACGAGAGCCCCATATACACATTCAGAAGGAAATAACGTCGGAAGGAACGGGTCCTGACCGCGCACACCACCACACCCGCCTCGAGAAGAGTGCAGAGCAACCAAACAAAGCATTCGAAAGGACCGAGCACGTTTACCTTTCCACGCGCCCTGGTCCACGCCGAGTTAGATTATTCGGCCGTGTTGAACTACTTCCAGGGCACCGGAGGAGCCGGCGCGCCACCATTCTTCCAAGGTACTGGAGGAGCTGGTGCGCCGCCATTCTTCCAAGGTACCGGAGGAGCAGGTGCTCCACCGTTTGCCATGATCACGGAGCCGTCACCATGCGTGACGACGACCGTTTTTAGGCTCATAGCCCCGACCAGGACGAGCATGGCGAGGAAAATAACCGCGAGTTTGCGTGACATTGTGCCTCCGAGGTAGAAACAACCCCGGTGGCATTCTATTCCTTAGTGTAGCAATGTCAAGCAGCTCAGCAGCGGAGCCTGTTACGAAACGATACACACCATCACGTCCCATCGTTTCGATAAGCCTTCGCCTACCCGATAGGTGGGACAGTGTCCGATCCCGTTCAGGATAGGTTTTGAGACTGTACGGGTCAACGGTACCGTAGTACTACAGATAATAGGACTGTTCTGCCTGTGATTAGGCAGGAGTTGGTTTGTTTCCCCGCGAAACGGGACTGGACACTTTTTCTATATCTAGTCCGGCCAAAGCGATTCCAGTTAACTGGTATGGTGCATTTACTATAATGCAACTATCCATCACAGCGCGTATTAGGTACGGCTTCGTGAATTTGCGCGGAATATATGTTGTTAAGAGCGCCTTGACACCTTTGCAGGCGAATCCGTAGCATAAGGGGCTGCTTCACGCCGGCGTAGCTCAGTGGTAGAGCGAGGGTCTCATAATCCCTAGGCCGTGGGTTCGATTCCCCCCGCCGGCACCAGCTTTTGGCCCCCTCATCGATCCGGACGCGACGTCGTAATCGAGCGCTTGAGATGCTGATCCCCTTCCACCACGATGTTACTCAGTTAGACAACCATCAGTAGGAGGAGAGCCATAACCCGCCGAGCAGACCGCTTGTATTCACCCTCGCGTGGAATCTGCTCCTAGTATTCTGGTCCCAACCAACTGCAGGCACGATGGGATTGGAAGTACTATGCTCAACTTGTCCCTAAGGGCGAATGTGCAAACAGACATTCAAAGATCTGTTGAGCGACACCTCACATGATACCAGTACCTGTAACCGAGGAACAGCTGCATGCATGATCGCCCGGAAGCTTCCTCCATTCTGCTTGAATCTGCGGTCACTGTATTCGTCAACTCTGTGGCTGGCGGAGGACGCGCAAGCTCTTGCCTTTCGGCAATCCGGAGACTATTCGAATCGTTCCACGTTGAAGCGCAATTCGTCATGTCGAACGGTGCAGCAGAGCTCGAGGCCTCCGTACGAGATGTGATTTCGCAAGGGCAGCGTGTGCTAATTGCCATGGGTGGCGACGGGACATTTCAAGCGCTGGCAAATGCAGCCTTCGGGGCCGACGTGGTCTTGGGTGTTCTCCCCGTCGGGGGAGGAAATGATTTTGCCGCCGCGCTCGGTCTGCCTTCAGATCCTCTAAGAGCGGCGCAAGCCATTGTGCGCGGACATCCACGTTTTGTGGACCTTGCGCGAGTCCGAACGGCCGAGGGTCGAACGCGCTTGTATGCTGGTGGAGGAGGGATTGGACTAGACGCCCAGGCCGCGCGCTATGCAAGTGACGCGTACCGCTGGCTTCCCGGTCGATTGCGTTATATCGCATCAGCGCTGCGAGCGTTAGTGGGGTTCGTGCCTATCCCAGTGCGTGTGGACTTTCCGCAGACTGATATCCCCTCATGGGAGGCGAGAGCATTGTTGGCTGCAGTGTTGAATTCACCGACCTACGGAGGTGGTGTCAGGTTGGCGCCCGAAGCGACGATTGGTGACGGTTGGCTGGATGTTGTTCTTATCGAAGACATCGGCACTTTGGCAGTTTTGCGCCTATTACCTCGACTTATGGGAAGCGGAGAAGTTCGGACCTCACGCGTGAAGCGCTGGCGCGTGAAGAAGGTGCGATTTACAACGCACCGTGCTAGCGCTTTCCATGGGGACGGCGAGCTCATTGGATCGACCCCGCTGGAAATCGAAGTAATGCCCGGTGCCATCCAAGTCTTGGCGTCCGCACCGCGTTAGGACACTTGCTTATCGTAGGCGGCACCGAGCTGCATTATGCCAAGTGTCGAACCTTATTGAACGAGGTCCAATACGAGGCCGGTGTATCGGCGCTGAAAGCCCGCGAACTGTCCAAAGAACGGAGAGGTAGTGTTGTTGAATACGTCGTGCGGGTTCTGGCGATTCGTAATGTCGGTCGAATATGCGCCGAGGCGGACCTTGTGAGTCTTGGAGCGCTCCGTCCGTGGTATGTGGAAGCCAAACTCCCGGTACAGCCTGACATCCAGCGAAAAATAAATAGGGAAACGCTCGGTATCGGGCACACCGGCATAATTCTGAAGAACATCCACGTTTGAATATGGCAGTCCGGAATGTACGTCTGCCACCGGGCTGATGACCATCTTCCAGGGGAGACGAAAGAACCCCGATGCCACAACGCGGTGAGGAACGTCGGAAGACAGGATGCCCGTGACATTTGGTCGGATTACCGGAATCTGGAAAGGTACAAGCGTGTCCGACAAGGTGTTGAGGTCACCGCGCGCCCGGCTCCAGGTGTAGGAGAGGCTCATGTCGGCGCGGTCTCCAAATCGGTAGTGAGCGGTGATGTCAGCCTGGCGATAGTCTGCAATCCCCGTGTTCCTCATAGCCAGCAAGCGGCTTCCACTGGCCATATCGACGATCTGATCCAGAAGAAAAAGGTCCACAGTATAGCTGTCCAGGCAGCTAGCCCTGAGGTTAAGATTTTTCCGAAATTGGTGTTCGAGCACAACATTCCAACTGAATGTGCGAGGACTTGATCCAGGGTCCTGCGGAACTCCAAGCGTACTTGGCGGTGCGCCCGAAAGAAGGTAGGAATTTACCAGGACTATGGGTTGGCCTATCAGCGCACCGGTAGAATCGAAGAAGCCAAGCACGCGTTCCTGATTGCTGGTGAAGTCTGCGGCCAGCAATGGGACGTGGCCGTACACCTCGGCGGCGCCGCCACGAATTACTGTGTTTCCCTCATTCAGCGAATAAGCTGCACCGATGCGCGGGGCGAACGCGGCAGTGCGGCCGATGGATTGTGTGGTCAAACGTGCTCCATAATTGAGCGTCAAGTGACCGTTGAGCGTCCAACGATCCTGGATAAATTCTGCAGCCTCTGTATCCGTCGCGCTTAGCAGGCCCGCGCCTTGAAAATCAATTCGCTCGGAGACTGAGCCATCCTGGGCCAGCAGTTCAATCGGACGCGAAATGCTGCTGCCGGTGTAACTGCGATATAGGACGTCAGCGCCAAATCTCACTTCGTGGCTACCATGCCAGGACTTCGCTGAGAGCTGATACGCGGGCAAGGCTTCCACTTGGTTCGCCCTACGGTTCCAACGATTGAAGTAGTTGCCGCCCCATCCTTCCGGTGAGATTTCCATGTTGGCGGGCCCCTGCCCGTGGGCATTACTATCGAACAATGTATACCGAACCAGGGTGTTCAGCACCGCTCCTGAGACGAACTGATAGGAATCGGAGAACCCGGCGGATACACCGCTTCGGCCATAGCTCGTGGACGCGGTTTGCGGAATCAGCGCATTGATGTTTGCAAAGTCGAGTTCCAAGGGAAAAGTGTTGACGTCGAAGTTCATCACGTGACGAGGGGAAAGAATCACTTGGACGTTGGTGAGCGAAGAAACGCTTCGCGTCTTGATCTCATTCACGGGAAACGACAACCCTCGCACAGGTTGTCTCCGCAATTCGTATGTAACCTCTTCGGAGAAATTCATCTGGTTCTTGATCAGCGGGCCACCAAACAAAAACCGCGGAGTCCAATTGGCCAGACCAACGAGGCTATCGTTTTTCCCGCGAAACGCCGGGATAAAATCCCGCAGCTTGTATTCCCATGTGCCGGAGGGCGGCATGGTTTCAATGGTTGTCAGACCACCTGTGAAACCCCCGTATTGGGAACTCTCGGGCAAGCTGTAGACGGTCATGGATTGAATAATGTCAACCGGAATGGGGATCGAGAAGCTTCCGGAAACAGGGTCCACGTTTTCTGCAGAGTCCACCACAAGCATCCCCTGGCTTTCCGCCTGGCCCTTGAACGTCAGCTTGCCGGTGTAGGTCCTAACAACTCCTGGTATCAAAGACAGAGCCTCGGTAAATTTCTGCGTCGGCAAAGGCAGGCTTTCCAATTGATCGGTGTTGACCGTGGCAGTGATCGCTACGTTCTGGGTGGCAATTTCGGCGGCTTCTCCCTGCACCTCAACCTGCTGATTGACGGAACTGATCTGCAGAACGATGTCTTTGACGAGGGCCTGGGTTGCGCCGAGCGTTATTGTGCCGGACCATGTCTTGAAGCCGTCGGCGCTCGCTTCGATGGTGTAGGTTCCCGCGGCAAGTTGCGTGAACTCGTAATGCCCCTCCGCATCGGTCACTGTCGATTGCGGTGCTGGTCCCGCGGACGGACCCGTCAGTTTTACGGTGACTCCAGGAAGAATGTTGGTTGCACCCTCCCCGGATACGGAGGTGATCCTGCCGGTCACAGAGGCCTTGGAAATAGTTGAATTTGCGCTCTGCGACTGCCGAGCCAGAGTCGGAAACGCGAGCAGAATCAGCGCTATGGAAGTCGCACAGCAAGTATGGAAGACAATTCTCCGAGCGATTCTCATTGTGGTTGCAGTCAATCTCCAAACGTGAATCATGCGTTTCGCGACGAAGACAAAAATTCCCCCACCCTAGAGTGCTGTTTCGATACCCCTGGGAGTTGCGCGATATTTTCACAAAGGCGTGCCCAACTACCTATCGGGGCGCCAATACCGGTTCTTGCTAGCAGTAGTTCAAACTGAACTATGGCGTGCTCTTATGAAACACCTTAACGGCGAATATCAGACCAAAATTCCTTTAGTCCGTTGTCCAGACGGTCATACAGGATCAAAAATGCAAAAGCAGTTGACAAAGGATGATGCCGTTCCACAATGCCAGGTTCTCGCTTAGATTCAACATGCGAAGAAATGGTTTTACTGGCACGCCGCCACAAGCAAGGGTTTCCTTAAGAATGACTCAAGGGCAAGACCAGGCACGAACACTTCCGCGCAGCTCGCCGACATCACTGACTAAACGAAGGAAACGAAACTCAGCTCTTTTTCTTGTCGATTTTGAGATTCAGAACGATGTCCTTGCGACTGTCGAAGCTCGAAACCGTGCGGGTAGGGGATTTAGCGCCCTCTTTCTCCGCATGGAGTTCGTAATCCGCATTCGGGTCCAGGCCGCTGAAACGGTAACTGCCGGTGTCATCGGTGTAACTGCTGCGGACGGAATTTGTGCGCACATTCTTGAGAAAGACAACACTGCCGGAGAGGGGGCTATCGGACTTGTCCGACACCACGCCGCGGACCGTGCGGAGCTGGGCTTCGCGCTTCTTGTCCTGACCAATCCCAGCGACAGCAAACAGCGTGAGAATCATCGCCAGACCGCAAATGCGTTGCCGCACATTCATTCCTTGCCTCCTGCCCTCGGCTGCATACGGAACACTACGCTCTGCTCGATTCCGCCGACTTTCGCATCAACAGCGCGGGTCTGGTCTGAGTAACCCTTTGCGCGGACCACCATCTCATAGTCTGAGCCCTGGGGCACACGGACTGCAAACTCACCACGGGAGTTCGTATAGCTTTCCCATCGGAATTTCTTTTCGCCGGCCCTGCGGACGCGAAGTTGGACTCCCGGAAAAGAAAGGGCTTTCTCCGTAAAGACGGTTCCACGAATCAAGAAATCATTTGCATGGCTGTATTTCTTCTTGCCTGGTTTGCTGGTCGAGGCTGCGGGAGCCCGCGGAGCGCTGGTAGGACCAGACGGTGGGGCGGGTTCTTGAGCCATTCCGAACGGTACACCGAAGGAAGCGACAAGCGCTGCCGTGCAGAGAATCGAAATCCACTGCGAGCGGTGCATTTTGTTGCTCCTTAGATACTCAGATGGCAGCACCGGCGCAGTGGGATGCCGGGTTGCGTGGGGCCTGCCGATCACTCCTCGTCATCTTCTTCGTCTTCTTCGTCATCATCGTCGTCGATCAAGTCGCCATTTTCCCCAGTCTTGTCTTCTTCGTCTTCGTCGTCCTCTTCGTCCAGGTCATCGGAGATCAGATTCAGGTGGACGGGATGCGTCTGCGAGACCTCAAGCTCGGATTCGCACTCAGGACAGCTCAGAATCTCGCCTTCCTCGACTTCGTCTTCGTCGACATCGATCTCGGCGGAACATTCGGGGCAACGGATCACGGCTCCACCCTCCGTAAAGTTGTCTCTAAAGTGGGGGCACGAGGACCGTGCCCCCACTGTGCAGCGTATTATATACCGCAGTGCATGAAGTCAACTCCCGTGCATGGTAACACTGCTTTGACGGTCATCCCTGGGCAGGAAGGATCTTTCGAATGGCGGCTTCCAGAGAATACCCCGAACGGCCAGTGGTTGGCATCGGTGGCGTGATCGTCGATCAAGGGCGAACACTGCTGATCCGCCGCGGCAGCGAGCCGCTCCTCGGCCAATGGTCTATTCCGGGGGGAACTCTGGAGCTAGGCGAGAGTTTGGAAGAAGGCGTGGCTCGTGAATTGCTGGAAGAGACAGGAATTGAGGTTCGCGTCCTTGAGTTGATCGAAGTGTTCGACCGGATTTTCCCTGAGGATGGGGCAACAAATGCGGAGGCGAAACGAAAACCGCGGTTTCACTTTGTCATTGCTGATTATCTTTGCGAACGCCTTAGCGGCGAGCCCCGCGCGGGGAGCGATGTAACCGATGTCGCGTTCGCGCGCGAGGAGGAACTCGTTCGATTTCATCTCACAGAGACCGCAACACGCGTTTTGAAGAAAGCGTTCGCGATGGATCGCGCGCGACGTGCAGCAACATGATGCTGCACACGATCAAGGAGCTTTGGCGATCTCTATGCTTCCGTTCGAATCCGTCAGTTGTAGCTGGCATCCCCCCGAACCGATAGTGCCGTTCAATGTATCGCCGCCGATGCTGCCCGTCGAAGTGACCGGCAACTCGGAGGAAATCCTGCCGAAGGACGTCCTCGCCGTGAGATTGTAGCCCAGCCCTTCCGGAACGCGTACGCGGATGGATGAGAACGATGTCTTGAGCGAAATGTCCCGGCAACCATTAGCAGGACGCATAGCCGTCACGGAGATTGCCCCGTTCTGATTATCGACGGTGATCCGACCGCCAATCGTGTCCAGCGTCACACCCGCGAAGGAAGTATTCACGCCGGCGTCGCCTTTCACGTTCCGCGCCGTCACGGAGCCATTGCTGTTCTGCACCGTTAGACTCCCACCAATGTTCTCGGCCAGCACACTGCCGAAACTCGTCTTTGCAAATGTGTCTCCGCCGATGTCGGTGAGCGTGATTCCGCCGTTGCCGGTGACGGCACGAATTCCCTTCGGGATGTTGGACGCTTCGATGGCGCCAAAAGAGGACTTGAGCGTCACGCCGATCTGCCCTGCACGCGCGCGTTGTTGGTTACGCAATTAAGGTGGCCGCGCACGTCGGAAAAAGTGACGTTACCGAAACTGTTGGTGATGTCAGCGGAACCGCCAATGTTGGAAAACTCTACGTTGCCGTTGTTATCGCGGACCAGAAGGTCGCCTCGAATGTTGCGCGCCTCCACACTTCCAAAAGAAGTGGTGATGTTCGCCGAGGCGGCATCGATCAACAAAACCGTGCCGTTGCCTCCGGTGATGGTTGCGGCGCCTTGAATGTTTCGCGTGGTAATGCTTCCAAACCGATTGTGAACTTCGAGTGTACCTTTGACGTCGGCAGCCTGCACCGACCCGTTGTTGTCATTGATAGTCACACTTCCTGCAGCTCCCATGAGCTCAATGCTTCCGAAAGAGTTGAACAACCGAGCTCCCCCGGCATCGTGGACCGTAAGTGACCCGTGGCTGTTCTCAATGTCTACTGCGCCATGAATGCGACTGGCGTCCACGCTTCCGAAGCTGTTCCGAACGTTGAGGGGAGCGTCTGCCGGCATCGCGATGTCGTAATTGACAGAGTACGAAGGGTTCTTGCTCAAGCGGAAGAACGAATGCTTTTCCTCGTCGGGATAATTCGTCTTGATGCGCACGCCTTCGCCCGTCTGCTGCACTTCAATCTGAATCTTTTGTGCGAACGATTCGGCCTCGTCGCGTGAGTTGGCCTGCACGCGAATTGTCGCGGAGATTTTCACCTCTCTGCCGGGCTCGCCATGGACACGGACCTCGCCAAACTTGTGCTCGACGCGCAAGGACTGTCCGGCGCTCAGTGTCAGGGTCTTCTGAAAATCTTTCGTGACCTGTTCTTGGGCGACATTTGCCGCGAGCATCGGCTTTGCCGGGAAGAGAAGCGTCGCGAGGGGCAGTCCTGCAACTGTTGCGAGACGCAGCAATCTCCTCCGATAGATGGACTGGGTGCGATTCATCGTTGTCTTGCCTCCAAGACTTCTTCCAGCGTGTGTTGCTTTTCCCGGTACATGGCTAGCAGTTGATAACGCAGTTGCGCGTTTGATGGATTCATTCCGGCTTGCGCCCGCAGATCCGCGATAGCGCTATTCAATACCAGCAATTTCTCGTGGTAATTCGCAAGCAGCGGCGTTGCGGGATTGTCGAGTTGCGGCTTGGCTTCCGCGGCGAGTTTGTCGATCGCCCGCTCATAGGCCGTTTCCGCGCTCTCCACTTCCTTCAAAGCGCTGCTCTTCAATAGCGATGGGTCGCGCGGTTCAACCGGTCTCTGAAAATAAACCCAGCCTGCTGACATGGTAAGAATCAGGACAAATGTGACCGCCAAAGCCGTTTGCCATCGAATGGAAAGGCTTGGAAAGAACAACAACCAACGACGGAGCCCGGTGCTCTGTGCTTTTCGCCCCGCTTGTTCGGCGAGCGCGCGTTCGATCCGTGGCCAGAACGAAGGACTATCCGAATAGTCACGCAGCTGTTTCGCCGCTACACTCAGCGACTTCCAGCCGCGAACCTCTTGCGCGCACAACGGGCAAGAAGTGGCATGCGCCTCAAGCGCTGCCCATTCGGCGGGCGTTCCATCTTCAAAAATCCGCTCTCGATCGCTACAAGTGACATTCATCGTCATTCACCGTGATCCCGCTGCGCTGGTGCGCGGCGGTTCCAGCATTTGGCGAAGATTTTTCTTCGCTTGAAAGAGTGTGTTCTTCGAAGCCGTTTCCGTCATCTCCAGCATTCCGGCGATTTCCGCATGACGAAAGCCTTCGACTTCGTATAGGAGAAAAACATCGCGCTGATGTTGCGTGAGCTTAGCCAGCGCCCGCTCCAGAGCCATACGGAGAGCAGGGTGTGCCCCAGGCGCGCGCGGCTCGAGCCCTGGCGACTCCTCGGAATCCTCGTTTGCGACTTCTTTCTTGCGCCGTCGGCTGCGCCGCGCGTCGTAGCAGGTGTTAATCAGTATCCGGTAGGTCCAGCTGATAAAACTTGATTGTCCGCGAAAGCTCGCGATGCTGCGATGCACTTTCAGAAACGTCTCCTGCACCGCGTCTTCGGCGTCAACGGGATTGCCAACAAGATTCCGCGCCAGATTTTTCATGCGCGCGCCATGCAGCGCATACAAGCGTTCGTAAGCGCGCAGGTCGCCGGACCGGCAGGCAGCGGCCAGTGCGGCGTCTTCACCCTGGGCATCCACGGCGGCTAGGTTGGGGCCGCCGGCAAAGTGCTCGGAAGGTTCCACTCGCGTCCCCCGTTCGCGCGGCACGGAAGAGATTCTAGCCCTCCAGGGCAGCGCAAGTCCCATAGTTCCCATTCCTGGCTCCTGAGGTATAGACGACCATGGAAGGCGTAACGTCTGGCCGACGTCCAAGTCGGGCCCGCGCTGCCAATCTATTCATTTTATGGTGGTTAGCGGGCAGTCTCGAGTTCAAGAAAGGCAGGAACCGCGCGATGAACGCACTCGTGGCCTTCAATTTGGGAACTTAGTTTGAGAAAGTGTAGGGCGTGGAATGAGCTTACTGGCCAATAGGCCGGTGCCGGGAAGGAAACGCCTGTCACAAATGCCCAAAGACTCCATCTATCTGAATTTTGTACCATTTATCGAAAGCAGGGTACCCGCCGATTCGCAGTTGATTTCTAAGCGGGGAACGGGTCCAACCAGCCACCTCACCCCGTCCACCCTAAGGGTGCCCCTTTGGAGGCGTGAAGTGTCTAATTCTCAATTCCATCGGAACCTAAGGCTTGCTTTGGCGGCGGCAGCTGTCCTAACCGTAGCTGGCTGCTCGAACAAGGCTACTAACGAAACAGCCACCGCTGCCAAGAGACCTCCGGCACCAAAGCCTGCCGCCGTAGCCAAAGCAGCGGAGCCGACGACAATGATCACCTTGCCGAAAGGCACCGCGATCAGCGCCGCGGCAAGGCAAACGCTAGCCACCGACAAAAACAAGGTCGGTGACACCTTTGCCGCCAGCCTCACCGAGCCGATCCAAGTAAATGGAAAGACGGTGATTCCCAAGGGCGCCCAAGTAAACTGTCGCATCGTCAAGGTCAATAAGCACGAACTGAAGGTGACGCTCGCTTCGGTGGTAATCCACGGAAAATCCTACCCGCTGGACACCAACTCGATTGCCGGACCAAAAAGCCACCCCAAGACCGATTCCAAGAATGTGGATAAGGCCAAGGCGAACAAGGACGTAACCCTACTCGCTGCCAAGAGTAAGCTGACGTTCAAGCTCGCGAAGCCGGTGACCATTCCGGTGAAGGGATAACCGGGATAATCGCTAACCGCCGGGCCCCAGCCAGCGAAAGTTAGCTGGGGTCCGTGGTTTTTTCCTGCAACTCAGCAGAGACTGGCTCAGGCTGACGCTCATCTCCCCATGGATCTGTCTTCGGTCGGGAGGCAGGCTCAGTCCGTGACCAGGTGGACCGCTACGACGGCGAGAATTGTTCCTGCAAATAGCACGGCAGCTGCGAGCAAGCCGAACCCAAAATGGTGCCGCAAAATCGCAAATGCGAATGTTAAATCTTTGCGTAATCGCTGATCCTGACCCCAGTTTCGCAGGAGCGCGGCGCAACCCGCAGTGACAGCGACCCCGGGCATCCCGATGAAGAGAATCGTCGCGCCGAGGCGCGAGACGTGCGTCATCGTCCACTCGAAGATGATCCAGCTTGTGTGAGCAGGTTCGTACTGACGAGGTTGCAGCACGCGTAACGCCGCCGCGGCGAGCAGCACCATGGCAGGCAAGACCATTAACCACTCCCAGATGACAAGGGCTCGCAATCGGAATAATCCTGGCTGTTGTTTGTATACGTTCTCCATGGCGTCATCCCTTATCTGATTAGCGTGGCTCAAAATTCTCTACCAACGCGTATGTGAGCAACGCACCTAAGAGAAACAATGCAATCAGGATTTCCACGAGGTTCCATACCCGGAGCGACAGAGCAATCTTCAATACGGGCGGCTTCTCCCGTTCGAGCTTCAGTGAAAGAATAGATCGTGCGTTCAGCGCGAATGCGATTGCCAAAGTCCCGAGGATGAGAATGGGGCTATTGAAGAATTGCAAGCCAGAAGCGTCGTACCGCAGGGCGGACATCGTAACGAAATAGGTTGGTATCATCAACAGAAGAACCCCCACAACCGCCGAAACGTTGTTTGAAGAACGAGAAAAATCTTTCATATTAGTAACTCCCTTGGACAGATCCTGCGGGACTAACCAGCGATAGCGTCCGGCAAAGCTCCGCGTGTACGTTCGCGCCTGTTGAATTCGTTTACGGCGGCTTCCAGATCATCAGCCGTAAAGTCCGGCCAGCGTTTTTGCAGAAACACGAATTCCGCGAACGCGCATTCCCACAGGAGAAAATCGGAAAGCCGCTGTTCGCCGCCGGTACGAATCAGCAAATCGACTTCCGTCGAGCCTCCGCGGAGGACCTCTGCCAGCACGGTACTGAAGGATTCGGGCGAAAGCTCGGTGACTTTATAGAAGCGGCAGGCGGCGTGATAGATGGCTTCCCGAGCCGAATAATCCACCGCGAGCCGGAGGTGCAGCCGCGTGCCTTTTGCAGTGGCTGCTTCGGAATCCGCGACGGCCTGACGGAGCGTGGCAGGTAATCGGTCACGCCGCCCGATGATACTGAGCCGCACACCTTCTTCCATGCAGTGCGTCGTTTCCGTAAGAAGGTATTCGTGAAGCAGGCGCAGGATCCCCTGGACCTCCGCTGGCGGACGTTTCCAATTCGCGGAGGAGAGCGCGAAAAGAGTCAGCGTGTGAATGCCCATGCGAGGCGCGGCTTCAATGACCCGGCGGGCGGTTTCAGCGCCGGCGCGATGGCCGGCCGAGCGAGGCAGTCCTCTTGCAACGGCCCAGCGGCCGTTGCCGTCCGAAATGATGGCCACGTGCAGGCGCGGAGCGTGGTCCGGGGCCGGCTGCGTCAGGGGAATTTGCCGTACCGTCTTGTGCTGCAGGAGCATGTTCTTTCTCCGGCGTGAAGCAAGTCGTATAAACTACTCTGCAATACAAAGCATAGGGACAAAAAAATGCCGCTCAGCCTTCTCGCGTCGCGCGAATCAGCGCTTCCATGTGATTCAGGTAGCGTTCCAGCGCCCGCCGTCCTGCTGCCGCCAACCGGTATTCGGTTTTTGGCAAACGGCCGTCGAAAGACTTGGTGCACACGATGTAATCGGCCTCTTCCAGTTTGCGGGCATGCACGCTCAGGTTGCCGTCGGTGGTTTTTAGCAGAGCTTTCAGTTCGTTGAAGGTCAGCGAACGATTCACCGCCAGCGCGCTAACGATCCCCAGACGTATTCGCTCGTGAATCAGCCGATCCAGATCCGCTGGCGTGGCTTCCTGCGCCGGATTCCGGATAGCCTCTAGCGAAGCCTCTCGCTCGCGGGACCGCTGTAATCTCTCTTGACGTGCTGCAGATGACTTAGCCATTCGATTTCCTGCTAGCCTCCATAATGCCGCGCGATCCACCAGCCAAAACCAATCTGCACCACCCCAAAGCCCGCGGCCATAAACGCATCTCCCAGGATTGCCGGAGCGAAAAGCGCGGTGCCGCCGAGTGACATCAAGCACAGACCCATCACCGGCACAACGCGCACGGAAAATGCCCCGCCTGTGACAATGGCGGTCCCATATAACAGGAGCCAGACACCCGGCAGCGCCGCAACAATGCCGGCGTGGAAAAGCGCGAATGTCAAAAGGCCGCCAACGACAATTGGCGGCGCAAAGCTAAGAAGGAATTTTCGGCCTGGGCCGGAAAGAAGTGCGGAGTTGGCACGGTGCGCTTTGGTAGCGGCGGCTGGCGCTGCAATGGCCACGGCGACGAACGCTTCGATCAGCCAAACGGCCAGCCAGGCGCGAGGTGTGGTCTGCCTCGAAGCTGCAAACGCGGCCACCAGTGCGGTAACACCCATCGCCACGCCGCCCCAGCCGGGCACGGCCGTAAATTCAGCAGCGTTCTCCATGGTTTCGCGGATATATCGAAGATGATCGGCGGCGCGAGCGTCGATGGGGATGGGTTCGCGCTGGGAGCGAAGTGGACCAAGGTTCGCCATGTCAGATACTTTACAGCAGAAAGATATGAGCTGTCAAGTACTTTGTGTAACAAAGCAGGGAATCTCCACCGCTTGCAGCCCATGATGCCTTGCAAGGTATAACAGTTCCGGATCAAACCCGAATCGCTCAATGGTCTGCTGCTCGAAAATGACGCGGCAGCGTTCGCGACGGAACGCCTTGAAGCCACACTGCGTATCCACAAACGGTAGCCACAAGATGACACGCACAATCTTGTTGAAAATGATTCCCGCGAATTCACGGAAAGGAGACTCGTGTACGCTGATCAAGCTGCGGTCTATCGCCCGGGAGCCGATCGCCACGTCAAAGGTTTCCAGTGCCTCCATAAGTTTTCCGGCTTCCTCGATTGGCGCCGAAAGATCAGCGTCCGTGAAAAGTGCGATGCGCCCGCGCGCTTCTTTCATGCCATGCCGAACGCTGTAGCCTTTACCTCGATTAACGTCATTCGAAACCACGCGCAGCGTGGGAATCTTGATGCAAAAATATTCGGCCACCGCGGCAGTGCCATCCTTCGAGCCGTCGTCCACCACCAAAACTTCGGCGTTGAGCCCAGCGGTCGCAAGGTATTCCGCAATCCGCTCTAGCGTTGCGGGAAGGCGCAATTCTTCGTTGTAGGAGGGAATGATGATGGAGAGGTCGGGAACTGCTGAGCTCATCGTCAGGAAGATTCCTGCCAGCCATGGTAGCCGACGAGTGGCACAAATCGTCAGCCTTCCAGCATCTTGGTGGGGAAAGCATCACCGCGTCTTACGATGAGCCGCAATTCCTGATGCTCAGCGTCTCCCACAGGGAGAATCAGCCTCCCCCCTTCGGCAAGCTGCGTAAGGAGCGGCTTCGGCACCGCAGGAGCAGCAGCGGCGACAAGGATGGCGTCGAAAGGTGCGAGTTCCGGCAGTCCAAGTGTTCCGTCGCCGCAATGCACATGCGCATTGGAGTAGCCAAGCTGAGTCAGTTTGGTCGCAGCGCCCGACGCAAGCTCCGGACGTCGCTCGATGGAAAAAACTTCCCTGGCCAAACGCGAGAGAACTGCGGCTTGATACCCGCAGCCGGTGCCAATTTCCAGAACCCGGTCTCCTGCTTGCAAGTGCAGTGCAGCGGTCATGGCCGCAACGATGTAGGGTTGCGAAATAGTTTGACCTCCTCCAATGGGCAAGGGGAGGTCATCATACGCGTGCGAACGCAGCTCCGCCGGCAAAAATTCGTGTCGCGGCACTTCCGTCATCGCCACAAGCACAGCCACATCAATGACGCCGCGTCGCCGCAACTGCTTTTCAATCATTTCCGCGCACTGAGCCGCGTATTCTTTTTTCTCAAGCATGCGTAACCACCGCAGCATGTTTTTTCCATGCGCCCGTTTTTAGGATTTCTTCCATCTGCGCCAGGGTGAAATCGCATTCATCCTCGCGATTGTAAAAGTGTGGCGAGACACGTACGCCGGCCTTGGGACGGTAGTCAACGAGGATGTCCCGCGCGAGGAGTTCGCGGCAAACCTCGTAGGCACGCGGACATTCGACCGAAACCGTTCCAGCGCGTTCCGAGGGGTCCTCCGGTGTGTTCACACGCCAGCCGCGAGATCGGACACCTTCGATTAGCCGCGCCGTCATGCGCATGGATTTCTCGCGGATTGCCACAATGCCAATGTTGTTAAGAATTCCAAGTCCGGGCTGGCACGCATAAAGCGCGGGGATATGCGGAGTGCCGTTCAGGTAGCGGAATGAGTCATCGCGGAGATCGATGGGGCCGGTTTCGAACGCGAACGGGTTGCGATGTGCCATCCACCCGGTAAGCGTGGGACCGAGCTTGGCGCGCAAATCTTCGCGGACGTAAAGGTAAGCGACGCCCGGCCCTCCACAGAGCCACTTCAGGACTCCGCCCACGGCAAAATCAACGCCGAGTCCACGCACGTCGATGGGAATCGTTCCCGCGGCCTGAAAAACATCAAGTATCACGTGCGCGCCAACGCGATGCGCGCGTTCCACAATCGCATGCGCGTCCACAATGTAGGAGCTGCGGAAGAGTACTTGCGAAATTGGCACGAGGAGCGTTGTCTCGTCGATGGCCGCGAGCAGGTTGTCCAAATCAATTCGTATATGGTCCGGAGTCCGGACCACTTCGACGCGCGCGCCGAGCCGTCGTTGCTCGTGATAGAAATACTGAATCGAAGGAAACTCCAGATCGACCATCACGACCTTGTTGCGAGGTCCGCGGAAGTCCAAGCAGGACGAAATCACTGCTTGAGTCAGCGTCACATTCTGGTGCAATGAAATCTCGCCCGGGCCCGCTCCGATCAGCGGGGCGATCTTATCTCCAACGCCTACCGCCATATCCCACCAGCCCTCCTCCCATGCACGCACTCCGCGTTCCGCCCAGGAATCGGCATACGACCGCAAGCCCTCGTAGACGCCGCGAGGCATCGCGCCCAGCGAATTGCTGATCATGTAAGTGGTGCGGTCCAGGATCGGAAATTCCCCGCGCCACTGCAGAAGTTCATCCATCGCGCGCTCCTCTCTCGGATGGATTGCGGGTTCGGGTTCTTCTCCAAACAAAGTAGCACACCGTGACGAACGCCAGCCAGGGTGCGCCAGCCAGCAAGGTGATGCGAAATCCCGGAACCCACCAGGTCGAGCCTAGGACCGCCAATACACCTCCCAGTCCTAGGAGGGAAGCCCAGGGCCCAGGAGGCCCCAGCTGAAGATAAGGAATTGCGTGCCGTTTGTGAAAACGGCGGAATACGAGATGCGTCAACAACGTCATTAGCCAGGCAAACAGTGCTCCAAATGAGCTGAGCCCGATCATGAAAACGAAAAGTGAATCCTTAAAGTACTCGGACAGAAATAATGCCGCGGCCATTCCTCCCGCCGAAGCTAGCACCGCGACCACCGGCATGTTCTTCCCGCTCAATCGTCCAAGCGCCGCTGGAAGATACCCGCCGCGCGCCAGTGAAAAAGCCAGCCGCGCTGCAAAATACAGATTGGCCACCGCACTGGAAAGCGCAGCCGTCAGCACCACGAAGTTCATGATGTGACCCGCAGCCGGAATACCCACACTCTGAAAAACATGGACGAAGGGACTCTTGACGATTTCGATCTGCGTCCACGGTACAATGCCAACAACAAGGGCAAGCCCCGCAACATAGAACAACACCAGCGCGCTGACGGTCCTGCGTAGCGCCTTCGGAACCGCCACTTTTGGATCAGCCGCTTCGCCGGCCGTGCTCCCGACCACTTCGATTCCGAAAAAACTAAAAAGCCCTAAAATGACACCCAGCCCCACGCCCTTCCACCCATTTGGAAGAAAACCGCCGTGAGCCGTGTAATTTGCCAGGCCGACCTTCGGAAATCCCACGCCGAAAAGCAGCGCACTCCCCAGAATCAAAAAGGCGACGATGGTCACTACTTTGATCATCGAAAGCCAGTATTCGGATGCTCCAAGATTTCCAATGCTCGCGCAATTAATGCAAAGAATCACAAGCGAGAACAATCCGATCCAAACCCACGAGGGAGTTCCCGGAAACCAAAATTTGCAGTAGATCGACGCGGCCACAACTTCACTGCCGACCACGACCATCATGCAGAACCAGTAGGTGAGTCGAACCGCAAATCCCGCCCACGGATGCAGGTACATCTCCGCATAGAGTCCGAACGATCCTGCCGCCGGGTGCGCTGCGGTCATCTCCGCCAGCGCCCACATCATCGTCACCGCGATGCACGCTCCACCGACAAAACTGAGTATCACCGCCGGCCCAGCCAGCTTCACGGATATGGCGCTCCCGAGAAATAATCCCGTTCCGATGGCGCTGCCCAGCCCGATCATGGCGACCTGCCGCGGCGAGAGGTTCTGATGAAGGCCTGTTTCGCGTTCAACGATCGTCGCGGGGTCAGGCGCTGCCACGGCTGCGCCAGTCTGCATTCCCATTTTCTGCATGGCGAGGCATCGTAACAGAAATTCACTACCTGTACTCGGACCTGAACGTCGGGCCAGTGAACGGCGCGGCACAACTGTCCTGCGATCTAGTCGCGCCGCTCCGATGCGCTTTCTAAAATCGTTGGCGTGGTGCGAACGCAAGCGAAGCGGCCCCGGAGGAAGTCATGAAAGCGGTCCTGGCATTGGTCCTTATCTACATCGGAACATTTTTCCTAGTCGTTCAGGGAGCATCTCAGAACTCCGTACCGGCCTCCCGGCAAGGCGCGAACTCGGTGGAAGGTAATGCGACAATTCAGCAGGCAAACTCCTCGATTGACCCAGCAAAAGAAGCGGACATTCGTTCGTTGATGGAGCTGGTGGGCGCTCGCGACCTCGTGCAAGACGGCGCAAACACCGCCATCGAGCAATCCCGGGAAAAACTGCTCGCCACTGTTCCGAACAACGACAAAGGCCAAGCCTTCGTAAATGCCTTTGCCGCCAGCTACCAGAAGAAATTTGACGTTGGCCAGGTAACAAATCAACTGGTGGTGCTTTACGACAAGCATTTTACGGATGACGAAATCAAGGGACTGTTGCAGTTTTACGGTTCGCCGCTGGGACAGAAGGTCGCCGCCGAGATGCCCAAGATCGGGCGTGAAACCCAAGCAGCAGTCCGTGCAGCCGCCGCCAAGGCGGCTAAGGATTCGCTAGCGGAGTTGAAGCAGCAGAATCCAGAGATTGGACAATCAGCGCGCCTCGGAAACGGTCAGGGCCGCTGGCAGCAGCGCCGCGGCCAACAGCGCGGTCAAGCGCAATTGCCCCAGCAGGTAGCTTCCCAGCAGCAAGATCCCCAATAAAGGGATTTGCAACTCGACAAGCGCTTTCAGGCTACTGAAAGCGCTTTTTGATTTTTATGTCTATGCCGAACGTTCCGTTTTGATCCCGCAGCCCGACAATAGAAACGTTGCGGTCCACGTTGTATTCCACTTGAATGACCTGTTGCTGCGTCGAACTCACATTCGAAACATAGGTAATGGTGAGATTGCGAGTAATCTGCTGCTCGACGGTAATACGCGACGCCGCGCTTTGTTGGGAGCTCGTCGAGCCCACTCCCGCCAGGCCCGGATCAACGCGAAACCGCGTTATTCCAAACAAGCGCTCCAGGCGCCCGCCTAATTGGCTGGAAATCGCTTCCGAAAGGATTGCCGAAGCCCCGGCCGTCCCGCTCTGAGTCGTCCCGCCGCTGCGCGTCGTCGCTTCAGAACTGGTTTGCCCCAGCGCGAGCAATGTCACAATGTCGTTCGCAGGAAGCGGCGGATCGGAGCGATACGCCAACGTGAGCTTGCTGGCCGGACCATTGAAATTCAGCGTGATCTCATATTGCTGAATTGTCGTGGTCGCTTCCACGTTCAAGACCGGATCAAGCCGGAAAGGATTGGAGAAATTCAAATCTCCGCGTGAGACGCGGTAACGATTGCCTGCAAAATACAAATCACCGGACAGGATGTGGATGTGCCCGAGAAGAATCGGATGCTCCCAGGTCCCCCGCACGCGGAGATTGGCATCCGCCTGCAATTGCGCGCCGGGCCATTCCATGCGCGCATCAGGCGCCGACAGGGCTTCGACATCAAATTGCAGATTGCGCAGATACGGGGAACTGGTTGTCGGACCGCTGATGCCTTGCTTTGCCGACACCAGCATGCCTGCGACTTCCAGGCCTTGCGTAAGAGTGACCCGCTCGATCGTCACTCGTCCGGAGAGCACACCCGCGGCTGGAGTGCCGGTCAGCCTTAACGCTCCTCCCACCAGCCAGCTCATGCCTTCCGGATAGCGAATGCGCACGCGATCAGTGCGCACGCTCACGTCGTAGCGAAGCGGACTCTCCGCGTAATTCACGCTGCCGGACAGATGCAACGTGCCTCCCCCGGATTCCGCGCTCATGTTCTCGAAATACAGGCGCGTCGCGTCGAATACCACGTCACCCTGAATCGCGTTGAGTCCAGTTGGGAAATCCGCGGCGCGCGCGAAAGCGTTTTCGATGTGAACGCGGCCGGTGATGCGCGGGCGGTCCAGCGTCCCTTCGAAGGACGCGTTGATTTGCGCCGGACCCTGTGCGTCCACATTTGGTACATACCCGCTGATCAGCCGTAAGTCCAAAGCGCCGTTGAGGCGCAATCCCACGGTGCGCCGCCCGGCAAACTGCACCGAACCCGCAATCTGCAAATTGGTGTCCGCTCCCCGCAGCGTCACCGGGTTGATTTCCAGGCTGTCCTTCGTCGAACGGAAGTGAACCGGACCGGTGTTTTCCAGACGCACATTCGCGTAATTCATTGTCAAGCGAGAGAGGTTCGCATCCACCACGATGCTTTGCGGCTGGTTCAGCGAACCATTTACTGAAATTTCGCCATCCGCGTTGGCATGCCCGCTGAATTCTTTCAGGTGCAAGGCCGCCAGCAGGAAAGGGTCTAGGTCAACGTTCTGGATCGAAACCTTTCCGCTCAGTGGATAAGGATCGGCGAGTCCCAGAGTGTACCCGCCGGAAATTTCCCCTGTGGTCATGGCGGAGCCCAGTTCCAAGTGCGCCGTGCGCCCATCGGAGGTCAGATTGCCGTTGAAACTCCCTACAATCACCTGCCCAACTCGGAGGTCCACGACGCGAAATGTCCCCTCGCCCAGGGGTGCTTTCAACGCGCCATTGGCACTCAACCGGAAAGTCACCTGTCCCCCCACCGGGAGGCGAGCGGATTGCAGTTTTTCAAAATTCTCCAGCGGGAGAGCGGCGCCTACAAGGTTGGTGGAGATCGTTTCATCCCCGGATCGGTAACTGAACGCCCCGGTGATAATGCCCGCGCCGCGGCCATTTTCTTTCCCTGGGGGGAAGAATCGCAGCTCGGCGTCCGCGATGCGCACCTCATCCGGCGATATGTTCAGTTGTCCACGAAGACGGTAGAAGGAGATTCCGTACAGCTTGCCATCCGCCAGATCGAAAAGGCCGGTGACGGAAGGTTGCGCCCGCGTGCCTCGCCCATGAAATTGGCCGGTCAAGGAGCCACTCACCGGCAAGGTCATCCCAAGCAATTGTTCGAGACCCTCGGCTGGGACTTTTTCGATATTCGCCTCAGCCGTCCAACCGTTGCCCGGCAGGAAATTCCATTTCGTCAGGGAGAGCGATCCTTCGATGTCCGTTTCCATGTTGCCGCTTCGCGCGTGTCCGCGCTCGAGCGTAAGTTCCGAAGGCGAATACGTCACATCGCCTTCAACGAAATCCACAAAGTAGCCGTCGTACCGCGCCCGCTCTCCCCGCAGGTGTCCTTGAAACGTCGGTGCGCCCGAGGGTCCCAGGATTTTGCCGTCCCATCGCGCGCTCCCCGAAATTTGTTTCTTTGCCTCCGCAGAATCTGGCCTTGCCCCACGCACACCGTCGATAAAATCCTTGTAGTTTTCCAGAGCCCCGGTATCGAAGCGCATATTGATCATCGTGTTGCTCGGCGCAAGAACTCCGTCGATGGTGCCGCGTGACGACGGCGTTTCGAATTCACCCGAATCGATCGTCAAGACATTGGGATCGTAGCGATAGCGGAACTTCCAGGCCGCGCTCACCGGTTCATGCCGTGCGGCCGGTTGCTCTGGACTTTCCCAAACAGTGTTCGCGAAGATTTCAAAGTGCTGGAAGGGTCCGCTCCAGGTTTCCACGGTATCCGCATTGATCCGCGCGTCCCAGTGCAGTTCGTCAATGGGAAAGTCGTGATGTTCGATCGACGGCAGCACGCCTGCGAGGCTCACGTTTTGCACATGGGTGATCGCTTTGAATTGCGCCTTGTCGAAACGCATCGTTACGCGCCCCGTTACCTTTCCACCGAAAGCCCCGGCATAAAAATCCGGAATTTCCAAGCCGCGGTTGTCGATTTGATAGCTGCCCGTGCTGGTGAGCCCGGTCGCATGAAAGTCGTCATAAGGAAGCGCGATGTATTGTGCGGAATAGCTTCCGCTGCCCTTAAACTGGTCAGCCGCGAACTGTCCTTCTCCTCGCAAATCAACCCGCCCCGTTGGCACCGTGGGTTCCCGCAGCGTTTCCCGGAAATCCAGCAGTTCGACCCAGCCCCTGTACCGGAAACTCCAATAGGGATTCGAGAAGTTGTTCATTTCCGCTTGTGCATCGAGATGCGAGTGTCCGGCGCTAAGTACTCCCTGCTCGAGTGTGAATCCATCGCGCCAAACAGTGAACTTCGCCGACAAACCCACGGGCAAAGGCGCGTAGCGCCTAGATGTGAACTGCAGGGTTTGCCAGTTCAGGTTGCCGAGGTACAAAGGACGATCCAACGTGCCGCCGGCGTCCAGATCGAACCGCAAATCTCCCCCATGCACGGTGATGGGAGTCTTCGTGTCGTTGTAGAGGACCCACCCGTCAGCCAATACCAGGCGCCGGATGCGCAGTCCGAATAGCGAATCGCGCAGCGGTTTGTTTGCGGAAGTCGCCCGCTGAGGCGTCGGCAAGTTTGTGTTGCCGTTCTTTTCAACTAGGACGTGCGCATGCGGCTTCTGGACAACAAGCTCGCCCAAGGAAATCCTGCGGCCCCAGAACGAATCGATGCGCAAACCAGCCTGCACTTCCTCCGCCGTGAAGAGTGGTTCCGTACCGGCCGGCTCTTTTCCATGGATCACCAGACCCTTTATGGTGGCCTGCATGGCAAACCAGCGAATCGACAAGGAGCGCAACTCCACCCTCCCGCCGGTCGCTTTTTCCAATCGGCTTACTAGCAGGCGCGTCAGCAATGGGTTGCCGGCCCCGCTGCCGAAAAATATCGCCACGCCCGTGACGATCACAACGATTTTTGCGCCAAGGACCCACGCGACGTGACGCAGCCAGCGCCACTTCCGGCGGCGGGTCTCCTGCGTCACTTTGACCCTCCATCCAGGAGAATCTCGACGTGCAGGCGCGCCCTGCTCTCCTTCAGCCACTTCTCAGCTTGCTCGTTGATTCCGCGCTGCACCAGCGCTTCCTGGATGAGGTCATGCGCGGCCTCCAAAGTCGGAGGTTCTTGCCCACGCGCTTTGGCCTCTGGAACGACTGCATTTGCATAAAAGTCTTCAATTGCTTTGGAATCGACTTGCACGGATGGGCGAAACCGCGAATCGAGGTAATTGCTCAAGTACAGTTGCGACGCCACGATGCTCCGCACTTCGGTTTCGCTCAACCCGCTCTGCTTTCTTCTGGCCTCGTACCGCTCCGCCGACACGAACGATTTCCGCAGGCGCTCCAGGTCGCGCTCAATTTCCGCGTCGTACGGGCGGGGGAAACGCGATACTTCGGCTTCGGTTCGAACCACCCATTGATCGATCAATCGGTCCAGAATCTGCGCATCTCCTTCCGATTTTCCGTCAAGGAATTGCTGGTAGCGGCTGAGCTCGCGGATGTCGCTTAATAGGATGACGTCGTTCTCAACTCGCGCCGCAATGCGGTTCACCATCTCTTGCGTGGCCAGAAATCCCGGCGCAACGGTCGTGAGCAGCGAGACCACAAGAACGCGAATCTCAAGCCCGCGCACTAGAAGCTCGATCCCAGATTGAAAAAGATTTGAAAGCCGGGCAGCCGCGTGCTTTGCTGCCCGAGGGAGCCTACCTGGCAATTCGCGGCGCCGCTCGGGCACGGGATCGGAATAACAAACAACGGACGATTGAGCTGGTATCCAAAATCGATGCGGATCGGCCCTACAGGCGTCTTGTACCTCACGCCCAAACCAATGGTGTGAGCAAAGTAGTTGAGTTCGTTCGTGCAATTGGTGGCGCACACCGGCACGTTGGTCGGTCCTGCAGGCAGCGCCGGATTTTGTAGGGCAAACGTGGGCGCCGGCAACATGCTGTGGAGCGAGATCCGGCTCAGCCGGCTATACACGTTGCCGCCGTCGTAGAAGATGGCGCCGCCCAAAGATGTTCCTATGAACGGTAAGCGCATCGGAAAGCGAAATTCCTGGTTGAGCACCAGCATCGCCTGGCCGCCGACGGGGAAGCCCGTGCAGGCATCGCGCGGTCCTGCTTGATTGAGTGCGAAGCCACGCAGCGATGTTCCGCCTCCGGCAAAGAATCGCTCCGGGAGTGGAATGATCGTGGGAGTCGGGCCCGAAGGCGCCGTACCTGGAATGCACTGCCCGGGTGCCGGCGCTGGGAAAGTCAAGGAAACTGTGTCGCCATAAGGCACCAGAAGGCCCAATCGCGTGGAACGCGCAAAACTGAATCGTCGTTTGATCGGGTAGTACGTGGAATTCTGAAAGAAAAATCGCAGGAAGCTGGCGCTCGAACCAACGTTCGTATCAGCGTCGCTGAAGTCGGCGCTGTTGAAACTTCCCTTCGACGCCTCGGCGGGATTGTCACGCGAATCGCGGAACCACGTCACTCCAAACTGCGATACCAAAGTTGGCTGGTTGAAGAGCGGCACTTCCTCGCTCAGGATTTTCAGATTGGAAACACGAACTTGGCGGAAGGCGTAGCGATAGAGTACGGTCGTCAGTGGTGTGACTTGCTCGGTCAATTGCACCGAACCCTCGTAGCGGTCTTCTGTAAAGGTATTGATATCGCGAGTTTTTTCCGCGAACGCCGTCGCTTGAAAGCTAAAGTGCGGATTGGCAAAAGCATTAGGCGCCGAATACCCTAGCAACGCGCGCCCTTGTAAGGTGCTGCCGCGCAGTTTAAAGGAAAGCGAATCTCCCCGGCCGGTGAGATTCAGCTTGCTAACCTCGAGAATTCCGCGCGGCGCGGCCTCGATCTGCGCTCCTGTCGGGCTCGTCGTACTCGCCAGCCTCTGCACTTCGAACCCTCCGCCATACGCTACGGTGTAGCGCTTGGCCTCCTCCACGAGAACGGCGATGTCTTTTTCAGGGTTTGTTCCGTTGGGATTCTGCGGTTCGATCGTAACGCGATTGAAGACCCCGAGGTTATAAAGGCGCCTCTGCGATTCCACGACGTCACCTTCGCGCAGTGGTTCCTTGACTCTTATGTGCACCTCCCGATGGATCACTCCCGGCCGTGTGTGTCGGTATCCACCGATCAAAATGCGCCGCACGCGCGTTTGCGGGCCTTCTTGGATGTGGTACATCAGCCGAACGGCCTCGGCCTGTTCAATCTCGGTTTTGGACTCTTTCTCCTTCTGCGTTTTGTCCACATTTCCCTTCGCGGAACCGCTGCTCCCTCCGGCTTCCGGTTTTTGCTCCGTCGCGGCGGCGGAGACGCGGTCGGCTGTTGCCGAAAAACTGGCCTCGGGAAATCCCTCGTTAAAATAAAGCGCCAGAATATTGTCCCGGTCGGTCGTCACGCCGAAATCGGAGTACGGCTGCCCCGGAGTGGAGCCGATTACCCCGAGGAGTTCCTCTTCTTTGATCGCATGAATCCCCTCGATCGACAGCGAAGCCACGCGCGTCTGTTTCCCTTCCTGCACCGCGAAACGGATAAACACATCGCCTTCTTTGCCTTTGTAATTGTCTGCGACCTGCCCCTCGACCCGGGCATCGAGAAAGCCATTTGCTTGGTACAGATCGCGCATCGATTGTGCGTCGGAATCCACCAGCTTCCGGCTGAAGCGTCCCGCTGAGGCGAAGGCGCCACCGAAGATTTGTAATCGGCTCCGCAGCAATTCGGTGTCGAAGTATTTGTTCCCCGTTATTTCAATCCCGACAAGCTTGTGGCGGTCGCCCCGCTCTACTTTGTATGTGATTATTTCTTCCGTGCCCCGCGCTCCGCCGCGAGTAGTCTTCGCCTCATGCGTCTCGGTCGTGTAATTCACATCCGCGTCAAAGTACCCCTGCCGCTCCAGGCGCTCGCGAATATTGCGTTTTCCCTCTTCCAGAAGGTCCGCGTCAACGGCACCCTCCTGATAAACGGGGATTAGTTTTTTCAGCTCGCCCTGAGAAAAGCTCGCCCCCGTCAAAGTGATTTGCACGCGTGGCCCCTCCGTTACATCCAGTTCCAGAGGAATCATGTTCTTTGCGGCGTTGTAGTCCTCTCGGCGCACGGCCGCCCGCCCACTGAGGTGCCCTTTCTTGACCAGATACTTCCGGATGCGGTCCGTCCCGCGCTGCAGCCGGGCCGACGTAATTTCGCTTCCCGCTTTCATTTTCAAACGCGAGAGAATATCCGCGTCGCGGTACTCCGTCTCGTTCTTCATTTGGATGTTGCCGACGCGGGCGCGCGGTCCGGACTTCACGTGCACGATAATATCCATCTGGTGGATCTCCGGGTGCGGCGCCGTCTCCGCGGAAACCTCCGCCCGATACAAGCCTTCATCACGGAGCGTCTCTCGCAACCGCTCCAGCGCTTCATCAACGATCGCGCGCCGGTAGGTCTGCCCCAGCGCGATTTGCATCGCCGCCGCTGCCGAGGCTTCGCTCGGCGGCGCGGAAAGACCCTCAATCCGCACCTGGTTGAAAAACAAATTCTCCCGCACTACGAAATCCAATCGCGCGCCATCCGCTTCCGGAGTTACCACCGCGCGTAAATCGGCGTAATCTCCCGTCCGGTAGAGCGACCGCAAACTCTCTGCGATTTTTGCCCGGTCCAGCGGCTTGCCGGTTTGCACAGTGATTCCCGCGGGTGCGTTGGACAAAACTTCGCCGTTTTCTTTGACGATGCGGACCGCCACGATTTTCGGTTCTTCTTTCCCAACGCCTCCCGTTGACCCGTCTTGCGGGATCTGTGCGTGCGTCGGCGCGGCTCCAGTCAGGAGCGCGAGCGCCACAATCCCTCGCAACCCATTGCCCCAGCCCGATTTCATGTTTCCGTTCGCTCAGACGAAGCCTAGCACAGCGGCGTTGCCTGACCTGTCCCCTTTGGCGCTATCATGTACTTTAGCAGGCTCTTCCGCTGCGCCTGCCGGGACCGTATCTTTCGTGAACGAATCTCTCCAGGAAAAATACTCACGCCAGATGCTTTTCGCCGGGATCGGCCCGGAAGGGCAGCAGCGACTGCTCGCCTCGCGGGCGGCCATTGTCGGTTGCGGTGCTATCGGCGCTGCCGCCGCCAATCTTCTCGTTCGTGCCGGCGTAGGCTACCTCAGAATCATCGATCGCGATTTCGTCGAGCCCGCGAACTTGCAGCGTCAAACGCTCTTCGACGAGTCCGATGCCCTCAACGTTCTCCCCAAGGCCGTTGCGGCCGAGCGCAAGCTCCGCTCCATCAATTCTTCTATTTCCGTCGAAGGTGTTGTCGCCGATCTCAGCCCGCGCAACGCGGAAGAACTTCTCGATGGAGTCGACCTGCTTCTCGACGGCACCGACAATTTCGAAACGCGCTTCTTGGTCAACGACGTTGCCGTGAAATCCGGCCGTCCTTGGATTTACGCAGCCGCCGTCGCCAGCTACGGTCTGACCATGACTGTTCTTCCCGCGGCAACGGCCTGCCTCGCCTGCCTTCTCGAATCCGGCGCCGCCGGCCACGGCCTCGAGGAAACTTGCGACACCATCGGCGTCCTCGGCCCGATCGTCAACCTGATCGCCTCTCTGGAAGTAGCTGAAGCCTTGAAGATTCTCTCCGGCCACACCGAAACCCTTCAAGGACGCTTGCTTTCTTGCGACGTCTGGACCAGCCGCATGCAATCCATCGGCGTAGCGCGCAATCCCGATTGCCGCGCGTGTGTCCGGCGCGATTTCACCTACCTGGAAGGAGAAGCTCAGCCTCGCATTACTCTCTGCGGGCGTGACTCTGTACAGATTCACGAGCGCGCCCGGGCTATCGACCTCGGCGTTCTTGAGTCTCGCTTGCGGCCGCTCGTCGACAGCGTGCGCCAAAACAACTATCTGCTTCGCTTCCGGATTGCGCCTTATGAA
Source organism: Acidobacteria bacterium 13_2_20CM_2_57_6 (assembly GCA_001917435.1). GTDB lineage: Bacteria > Acidobacteriota > Terriglobia > Acidiferrales > UBA7541 > Acidiferrum. Next base: position 27,221 of record MNEA01000162.1, on the reverse strand, counting down.
ATGACCGTCTTCGTCGACGGTCGCGCCATTCTTAAGGGCACCAAGGACCCTGCTGTGGCGCGCTCCCTTTACGCCAGGTACATCGGCGCCTGATCTCGCTTCCGCTTCCGGGTTCGTGATTCAGCGGGGCAGGTGCCCGGAGCGTCCAAACGAGCTTCGCATGTTCGATCGGTCGAGGTTTTCCCGCAGGTTCATCAGCGTTAGGAAAGTGCTCAGGATTCGCGCCTTCAGGTCGTCCGTCAAGTGCAGTCCGCTCGTCGCCACGCGCGCCAGGCGTTCTCCGTGCTCGGTGATGAACTTCATGATTTCGCGCTGGCGCTCATGCGGCGCGTTGCCCAGCGCGGTCTCCCGCCGCATCTCCGAACAGCCGGCCTCCAGCGAAAGCGTGAAGTGCAGCACGCACAGCCGCTGTTCGGCGAGTGCCGCAGGCGTGTCGTTCTTGCATCCCGCAATTTGGCAAGACGTTCCCATGGGCCGATGGCGCTGAAAGACTAGGTTACCTCTCCTGCGCGGAAAAGCCAGTCCGCGTCGCGCCGGTGGTGCGAATCTTACATCATGCCCCTCTGCGCCTCTCGCGTTTCTGGATCGCCGCTGTTCCTCCGGCAACAAAGTTTGTAAAATCATTTGACAAAAGTATGCAATCGCCTGTATAAAAATACAGAGGCCCCCGGCCTCATGCACAATGAGCACGCAGAAGACATTTCGTCACGGGCAAATACTCCGGCTGATCTCCGATCGCCAGATTGCCAATCAGGAGGAGTTGCGCCGCAGCCTGGCAGCGCAAAAACTCCGTGTGACTCAAGCCACCCTTTCGCGCGACCTCCAGGAACTTCGCCTGATTAAGACCCAGGAAGGCTACAAGCCGGCCACCGTGTTGCCCGAAGAGTCTGCGCCTCTGCCTCCGCTTGCTCGCGCGCTCGGCGAATTTCTTCTCGATATTCGCCCCGCGGAAAATCTTCTCGTTTTGAAAACGCCGCCCAGCGGCGCGCAACCCCTTGCTGCCGCCATGGATGGCGCTAAATTCACCGAAATCGCGGGAACCATCGCCGGCGACGACACCGTCCTGATCATCACGCCCAACAAGAAAGCGCGCGAATCCCTCCAGAGAAAAATCGAAGCCCTGGTGAAATGAAAAACCCCCGCCAAGTCGCGGTCGTGGGAGTCACCGGCTACACCGGTCTCGAGCTGGCGCGGATACTCCTGCGCCATCCCGAGCTTCCGCCGCCCGTTTTCTACGTCCGCGAACCGAATGGTGCAAAATGCCTCGCCGAACTCTTTCCTCAGTTCCGCGGCTGGGGCGAAGCGCCGCTCCGCCCCCTTTCGGTGGAGGCCATTACTTCAAGCAAGGCGGGCACCGCGTTTCTTGCGACCCCTCACGAAGTCTCCGCGGAGCTGGCGCCCGATTTGCTCCGCGCGGGTCTTCGGGTCGTCGATTTGAGTGGAGCATTCCGCTTTCGCGAAGCGGAAACCTTCACCTCTTGGTATAAACTGCCCGCGCCTCACGCCGAATGGTTGACGGAAGCTGTCTACGGCATTCCCGAACTCTATTCCAGCGAGATTTCTCAAGCTCGTCTGGTTGCCAATCCAGGCTGTTACGCGACCAGCGTGATTCTGGCTTTGCGGCCTCTTACACAAGCAGGTTTGCTTGCTCCCGGCGCAGGCGTCGTTTGCGATTGCAAGTCGGGCGCCAGTGGCGCAGGCAAAGACCCCCGCCGCGATCTCCATTTCGTCGAAGTGGATGAAAATTTCAAAGCCTATGGCCTCTTCGCGCACCGCCACACGCCGGAGATTCTCGAGCACACTGGTCTGAGCGAATCGCAGGTCGTTTTCTCAACGCACCTGCTCCCGCTCTCCCGCGGTATCCTTTCCACCATCTACGTCACCCTCGGCGAACCGCAAACCGCTGCGGCTGTCGAATCGCTGTACCGGCGCTTTTATGCTGGCCGCGCGATGGTCCGCATCTGGCCCGCAGGCACGCTGCCGGAATTGCAACACGTAGCGCACACGAATTTTTGCGATATCGGATTCGCTCTGGACAAATCCGGACGCCGCCTGGTCATCGTTTCTTGCCTCGACAATCTGGGAAAAGGCGCAGCCGGGCAGGCCGTGCAGAACTTCAATCACATGTTGGGAATAGAGGAGCAAACCGCACTTCAATGAGAATCGTAATCAAGTTCGCAGGAGCATTGCTCGAGGACGACGCCACGGTGCGCTCTCTGGCGCGCCAGGTCGCGGCCCTCGCACAGCAGGGCCACGAAATTCTCGTCGTCCATGGCGGTGGCCGTCTTTTTACCGCTACTCTCAAGCGTATGGCCATCGAAAGCAAGTTCGTCTCCGGCTTGCGCGTTACCGATCGTGAAGCGCGCGACGTGGCCGTTATGGTTTTCGCCGGTTTGCTAAATAAGAGGCTGGCCGCAGCGATCTCCGCGGAAGGACAGCCTGCCGTTGGCATCTCCGCTGCCGACGCCCGGTGTTTCGTCGCCGAGCCCATGGTGCACAACGAAGTCGAAGGCGGCCTGGGATTCGTTGGCTACCTCACCGGATTGAACGCCCAATTCATCGAATCTCTTTGGCACGAAGGGCTCCTGCCGGTTGCGCCGTGCCTTGGTCTTGGTTCAGACAATGAGCTGTACAACATCAACGCCGACCACATGGCCGCGGCCTGCGCCGAATATCTCAGCGCCGATCAGTTGATCTATCTCACGGATGTCGCGGGCGTCCTCGATGGTGAGAGAGTTCTCTCCGCCGTCACCTGCGAGGAAATCGAACGACTGGTCCAATGCCGCGTCGTTTCCGGCGGCATGGTTCTTAAGCTGGAAGCCGCCAAGCGCGCTATCGAAGGCGGCGTCCGCGAAGTTCGCATTGTCGGCGGCACTTCGTCGGACGCTTTGCTGCTCGCTTCGCATGCGGCGGAAACATCACCCAACGATGGAGTCGCGTCGATCCCCGGAACACGCGTCCTCCGGGAACCCTTGTCCGCCGCGCAAGCGGCTCTTTCTGCGGCATGATGGGCGCATCATCCAAAAAGAAGTCCCTGATCCATTCTGTGAGCAAGCCCAAACAGGGACCTGCGAAAACTGCCAAACCGGACTCGCGCCTGCTGGACGCTGAACAATTCCTTCTGCCCACCTACAAGCGCCAGCTCGTGGTGATGACCCACGGCCGCGGCGCTTGCGTTTTCGATTCCACCGGCAAAAAGTATCTCGATTTTCTTGGCGGCATCGCTGTGAACGCTCTCGGCCATGCGCATCCGCGCATCGTAAAAGTCATCCGTCGCGAAGCCGCCCGCGCCATTCATCTCTCAAATCTTTATCACAACGCCTATCAGGGCCCGCTCGCGCGCAAACTTGCCGGATGGTCCGGCATGGATCGCGTCTTTTTTTCGAACAGCGGCACCGAAGCCATCGATGGCGCAATGAAGCTCGCCCGCCTCTTTGGGCGACAGTCGAATGAGGCTCCCGGGACCACCGCGAAGAAGCACCGCTTCCTGGCTCTCGAGAATTCTTTTCATGGCCGCACGTTTGGCGCGATTACCGTCACCTCCACAGAAAAGTACCGCTTGCCTTTCGCGCCCGTCGTTCCCGGCGCGGAATTCGTCCGCTTCAACGACGTCGCTGATCTCGAAGCGAAATTCGACGACACCGTCTGCGCCATCCTTCTGGAAACCGTCCAGGGTGAAGGCGGAATTTATCCCGTCAGCGAAGAATTCTGGAATCGCGCTCGCTTGCTTGCTACCCAGCACGGCGCTCTCTTGATTGCCGATGAAATTCAATGCGGGCTCGGCCGCACCGGCCGCTATTTCGCCTATCAGAAATTTCCCTCAAGACCGGACATTGTTTTGATTGCCAAGCCTCTCGCCGCCGGTCTTCCGCTCGGCGCCATCCTTACCACACAGGAGGTCGCCTCGCGCGTCTCTCCCGGGATGCACGGCACCACTTTCGGCGGCGGCCCGCTGGCTTGCGCCGTGGCCCTGGAATTTCTCAAGATCGTCGAGGAAGAAAAGCTCCTCGAGAATATCCGCGCGCGAGGTGCGGAGCTGCGCGATGGCCTCTCGAAACTTGCTGCAAAATTCGGCTTCATCCGCGAAATTCGCGGCGAAGGCCTGATAATCGGCGTCGAACTCTCCGTCGAAGGCGGCCCCTTCGTCAGCGAAGCCATGCAGCGCGGCTTGCTCATTAATTGCACCCACGATTTAACGTTGCGCCTGCTCCCGCCCTTCATCATCACTCGCGCGCAGGTGCGCGAATTTCTGCGGCTCTTTGAACTTGTTCTTGCAGCAACTCCGCAGCAGGCTTCCGCCTCGGATTCCGCGAAGTCCGCGAACCCCGGGCGCATTGTCCATGCTGTGGCAAGGTGAAAAAATGACTACATCGACTCTCGTTGCGCCTATTTCTTTATCGAATGATCTGCTCACCGGAGCGGAATGGAGCCCCGCGCACACGCGCGAATTGCTCCAGCTTTCGGCGGATATTAAAGCCCGCCCCGTCCGTTATGCGTCCACGCTGCAGGGCAAATTCATCGCCTTGATTTTTGAAAAGCCTTCGTTGCGCACGCGCGTTACCTTCGACGTCGGCATCCAGAGCATGGGCGGTTCCGTGGTTTTTCTCGACCACACGCAGGCGTCCGCCTCTCTCGGGGCTCGCGAATCCATCGCCGATGTCGCGCGCAACCTCGAGCGCTGGGTGCAGGGCATCGTCGCTCGCGTGTACCACCAGCGCGTCCTCGAGGAAATGGCCGCCAACGCGGATATTCCGGTAATCAACGCGCTCTCCGACAAATTTCATCCGTGCCAGGCGCTTGCGGACTTCTTTACGCTCGAAGAAAAATTCGGCGCGCTGCGCGGATTCAAGCTCGCCTACGTCGGCGACGGCAACAACGTTTGCCACTCGCTGATCTACCTCGCCGCGCGGCTCGGCGTTCACTTGCGCGTCGCTACGCCCGCGGAATACGCGCCGTTGCCCGAAGTCGTCGCCGACGGCAAACGCGTCGCCCGCGAAACAAAAGCCAAAATCGAATTGATGACCGACCCGCGCGAAGCCGTCAGCGGCGCGATGGGCGTCTACACCGATTCCTGGACCAGCATGGGGTTTGAAGCCGAGGGGGAAGTCCGAAACAAGGTTTTTCAGCCGTATCAGGTCAACCCCGAACTGATGTCGCTCGCCGCTCCGGACGCCGTGTTCATGCATTGCCTTCCGGCGCACCGCGGGCTCGAAGTCACTCCGGAAGTCCTCGACGGCCCGCAGTCCGTCGTCCTCGACCAATCCGAAAACCGCATGTACGTGCAAAAAGCAATCCTGCGTACTCTGTTTTAGTCCGGCGATGTTTTCCAATGCATCGCCTAAAGTTTTTTCTGTAGAAGCGCAGGATTTCTGCGCCCCCTTTCAGCAACATCAAAATGCAAGTGAGGAATCGTGAAAGCACAATTGCCTAAACCGAAAAAAGTTGTACTCGCCTATTCCGGCGGCCTGGATACTTCCATCATTATTCCCTGGCTCAAGGAAAACTATGGTTGCGAAGTCATCGCCGTGATCGGCGACGTTGGCCAGCAGGAAGACCTCGAAGCCGCCCGCAAGAAAGCGCTCGCTACCGGCGCCTCCTCCGCGCACGTCGAAGATCTGCGCGAAGAATTTGTCCGCGACTACATTTGGCCGACGCTTCGTGCCGGCGCCATTTACGAGCACACCTACTTGCTCGGCACCTCCATGGCGCGGCCCGTAATCGCCAAGCGCCAGGCGGAAATCGCGCTGAAGCTTGGCGCCGACGGCCTCTCGCACGGCTGCACCGGCAAGGGAAATGACCAGGTGCGTTTCGAACTGGCGTACAAGACCATCGCTCCCAGCGTGCAGATCATCGCGCCCTGGCGCGAGTGGGACATCGATTCTCGCGAAGACGCCATCGCCTACGCGCAGAAGCACAACGTTCCCGTCGAGCAGAGCAAGAAAAACATTTACAGCCGCGACCGCAACATTTGGCACCTCAGCCACGAAGGCGGCGAACTCGAAGATCCCGCCAACGCGCCGAACGAGGCCATGTGGCAGTGGGTCGTCTCCCCGGAAAAAGCTCCGGACAAGGCCGAAGAAGTCGAAATCGGATTCGAAGCCGGCACTCCCGTTTCGGTGAACGGTTCGAAACTTGGCCCCGTCGATCTGCTGAACACGCTCAATGAAATCGCCGCAAAACACGGCATCGGCCGCACTGATCTCGTCGAAAACCGGCTCGTCGGAATGAAATCGCGCGGCGCCTACGAAACTCCCGGCGGAACGCTTCTTGTCAAAGCGCACCAGGAACTCGAGCGCCTCACCGTCGATCGCGAGACCGCGCATTTCCAGCAGGCGCTCTCGCTGCGCTACGCGGAACTCGTTTACTACGGCTTGTGGTTCGCGCGCCTCCGCGAAGCGCTCGACGGATTTTTCAGCTTCGCGCAACAGCGCGTCACCGGCGCCGTTGGCTTGAAACTTTGGAAAGGAACGCTAAACGTCACCAAGCGCGTGTCACCTTTCTCGCTTTACCGCGCCGATCTGGCCAGCTTCACCATGGGCCGGTACAACCCCAAGGACGCCGAAGGTTTCATCAATTTGTTTGCGTTGCCGGTAACGGTACGGCCCAAGGCAAAGGCGGAAGGAAATAAGTAGGACAGACATTCTTGTCTGTCCGCTGTTTGCAAACGGCGACGAAACCGGGACAGGCAGGAATGCCTGTGCCACGAGAACCAAATGACTGAGCGTAAAGACGACCGGCTGTGGGGCGGACGATTCGAGGGCGAACCGAACAAACAGTTCGACGCGTTCCAGCGCTCCTTTGCGTTCGACCGGCGACTCCTGCCGTATGAAATTGCAGTCGATCGTGCCTGGGCCAAAGCTTTGCAGCCCATCGGTATTTTCACGGCGGCAGAAGTGAAGCAAACGCTCGCGGCACTGGACAAGATTGCCGAGCGTGCCAGGACCGATTCCGCGTGGCTCGAATCGTTCGGCGCGACCGCCGAGGACGTGCATCATTTCGTCGAAAAGGCACTCGTTGAAGAACTCGGCCCGCTCGGCTGGAAACTGCACACTGCGCGCAGCCGCAATGAGCTGGTCGCAACTGATTTCCGGTTATTCGTCATGGACGCTGCCAGTCAAGTTCAGCGCGGCCTCGAAGCCCTGCTGAATTCATTTTTGCTTCAAGCCAAAGCAAATCTCGGCGTACCGATGGCGGGCATGACTCACATGCAGCATGCGCAGCCGATTCTGCTTTCGCATTTTTTGCTCGCGCACGCCGAAGCGTTCAGTCGTGACATCGCTCGACTCCAACACGCTGCTGCAAGCGCTGACGCGTGTCCGATGGGCTCCGGCGCGCTCGCGGGAAATTCGTTTGCCATCGATCGCAACGCCATCGCGCGCGAACTGGGTTTTTCGCGCATTACGGTGAACAGCCTCGATGCCGTCAGCGACCGCGACTTTGCGCTCGATTATATTTTCGCTCTGACCGGGATCGCGACGCATCTTTCGCGTTTGGCTGAAGATTTCGTGATTTTCGCTTCCCAAGAATTTTCTTACGTGATTCTTTCCGACGAGTTTTCCACCGGCAGCAGCCTTATGCCGCAGAAGAAGAACCCGGATGCATGGGAACTCATTCGCGGTAAGACCGGCCGCATCACCGGTGCACTGCTCGGCCTTCTCACAACATTGAAAGGTTTGCCGACGGGCTATCAGCGCGATCTACAGGAAGACAAAGAAGCGCTCTTTGCCGCGCACGATCAAGTGGCAGACATGCTCGCGATTGCGGGCGGCGCTGTCGCTGCAACGAAATTCAACACCGAGCGGTTGAAAGCTGCGGCATCCCATCCTGCGCTCCTAGCAACGGAAGCGGCGGACTATTTGGTCCGCAAAGGCGTTCCCTTCCGTCAGGCGCATGACATCATCGGCAAAGTGCTCCGCGAAGCCGAGAAGCAAAATATCTCGTGGACAGCGATGCCTCTCGATGGGCTTAAGAAAATCTCGCCTGCATTTGACAGTGATTTTGCGAAGAGCCTGGGCGTTGACGCAGCGCTTGCCGCGAAGAAAGTTCCCGGCGGAACTGGGCCCGAGAGCGTTGCGGAGGCCATCGCGAATTTGGAAAGACGTCTCAATAAAAAAGCCATCAAAACAGGAGCCAAACCATGAATGCAAGCCAGGCTACGAATCAGCAATCCTTCCCCGCTGCCGTTGCGCAGGGTCGGAGGTTCCTTCGGGGTGCGTCGCGCCGGACGTAAGGACGCTCCGCTGATGCAGCAAGCTCTCTCCGAAGCAGCCTTGCCGCGTGGTTTCCGCTTCGCCGCCACTGCTTGCGGCTTGAAGAAAACCGGCGCGCTGGACCTCGCGATTCTTTCGAGCGATGTTCCAGCCTCAGCCGCCGCAGTCTTCACGCAAAATCTTGTCGTAGCCGCGCCCGTTCTGATTTCCAAGGAACACTTGCGGATCTCGAAAGGCCGCATGCGCGCCGTCGTGGTGAATGCCGGAAACGCGAATTGCGCCACCGGAGAAGCGGGCCACACCGCAGCTCTGCGCATGGTCGAGGAAGCCGCGAAGCGGCTCGGCTGCCCACTGCAGGAACTGTTCGTCTGCTCGACGGGCGTCATCGGCGTGCGGCTGCCGCTAGAAAAAATTCTGCGCGCGCTTCCGGTGGTGGCGCGATTCCGGCGTCCTTCGGCGCGTTCCTTCGCAGAGACTTCGCTCGCAATCTGTACCACGGATACGCGCCCGAAAACCGCGGCGGCCTCCTTCAAAATGGCCGGGAAGCGCATTCATTTTGTGGGCTGCGCCAAAGGCGCGGGGATGATCCATCCGAACATGGCGACGATGCTGGCATTTGTCACGACGGATGCCGCAATCGCTCCTTCGCTGCTGCAAAAAACGCTGCGCGAGGTCGCAGGACGTACGTTCAACGCCATCAGCGTGGATGGCGACACTTCGACGAACGACACGCTGTTGGTGCTGGCGAATGGCGAAGCGGGAGCGCCTTCGATTAAAGCGGGCACGTCCGCGCACCGCGCATTCGCCGCGGCGCTCGAAGACGTTTGCCGTTCGCTCGCGCTGCAAATCGTGGCCGACGGCGAAGGCGCGCAGCGCGTCATCGAGATTGAAGTGCGCGGCGCAAAAACGGAAGCCGCGGCGAAGCGCATTGCGGAGACGATTGCGACTTCTCCGCTGGTGAAAACAGCTTTCGCGGGCGGCGACCCCAACTGGGGGCGCATCTTCGCGGCCGCGGGCCGTTCGGGAGTGAAGTTTGACACCGCGCTGGTGGATATCAAGATGGCCGGCATCCCCGTCCTGCGGCGCGGCCGGCCGCTCGAGTTCAACGAGCGCGCCGCCAGCAACAAACTTCTCGCCGAGCACGTTCCGCTGGTTGTGGACCTGCACGCGGGCAAAGCCAAAGCCCGCTACTGGACCTGCGACTTCACCGCGGAGTACGTGCGGATCAACGCAAGTTATCGCACCTAGATAGCTGTTGGGAGCGATTAAGACACGGAAACATCCAAAACAAAGGAAACGCGACCGTCAGGCAGCCGCACTCCATACGGGGCATGGAAGTACCCGACTCGTATATTACCAGAAACATATAAACGTAAAGTGAAACTTACTTAACAGGAACCTTGTTAAATGAAGGGGAGGGTGCCCGTACTCCGGAGAGCTCCCGCCTTGGGGGATTGCCGAGCGCCAGAATCCCGGAAAACAAAAGGGGTTGCGGCGTTGGTGTTGGTGTTCGCGTTCGTTCGCCTTTTGGCGGGAGGATCGGGGCGCCTTCGTTTCTGCCGGTCTCCGGTCGTGGAGCTCGGGCCAGGAGCAGTGGCCACGGAGGTAGGCTCTAGTCCCGCTGCGAAGGGCGAGCCAGGCACAGGAGTGAGCGCGCCGGTATTCGCGTCGACTGCATAGGCAGAAACCGTACCGGAGTAGTTAGTCAGATAGGAACCCTGATTTGCCGTAAAGACGAACCGGCCTGCGAGATCGACCGTCACGCCGACGGGGACGGGCCCTCCGACGAAAGGAGAGCCCGGGACCGCGGTCAGCGAACCGGTGACTGTATCGATGGTGTAGCCGGCCACGCTGCCAGTTGGATAGCTCGGGTACGAATTCGATGCGTAGAGGAAATACGAATTTGAGTTCGCCGTGACGCAATAGGGCCCACCAGGCATGGAAAAAGGAGAGGCGGGAGAAAGCGCTAGTGCTCCTGTCATCCCCTCAATGAGGTACTCCCAAATGTAATTTTGAAAAGAATCCGCCACATAAAGGGCCTGTCCCGTGGCCGTGGCATGCGTGGTTACCGAGACAGGCATGGACCCCGGGGCGGGAAAGCGGGGCTTCGTTGTATCAATGGGAACGGAGAAGGGCGAGCCCGGAACAGGCGTCAGCGATCCCGTACTCTGTTCAATGCTGTAGGCAGAAACGGTGCCATTGCCGTTGTGATAGCCGTTGGCGACGTAAACAAACTTGCCAGAAAGGTCCACGGTTACCGATTGAGGATTTATTCCTGCGGGAAAGGGCGATCCGGGGGACTGGGTTAGTGCGCCGGTATTTTGGTCAATTTGATAAGCGCGGACGGTTCGATAATTATAATTCGCGACGAAGACGAACTTTCCCGCCGGATCGACGGCAACGGACACGGGCATTTCATTGCTCCCTGCGGGATCTTGCGGGAAGGGTGAGCCGGGAACGGGCGTGAGGGCCCCGGTTGTGCCGCTGATCGAGTACGCGCTGATGGTATCGTCCCCGCGATTGGCGACGTAAGCGAACCGAACTTTAGGGTTTACTGCAATGGAGGAAGGGCCTCCCGGATCTGGAAACGGCGAGCCCAGGACGGGTAACAGGGCGCTGGTTTGGTTGTCAATGGAGTAGGCGGAAATGCTTCCAACCCCTGGGCCGGAGTTACCGCCACCATTTGTGACGTAGACGAAGCCAGCGCTCTGGGCTTGCAGAGTAGTTTCCGCGGCAGCGCAGAGCAAACAGAGAGAACAGCTAGAGAAAGACGATTTTCTTAACTTGAACATGGACAGCCCCTTTCCGGGTTCGGTCAAATCGGAATCAGCGGAGAGCGGCGATCCGACAGATCTTGTAGAGAGCTCTCCAGTGCTGATCAGTTGAAAAATTTTCCCCGGGGTATGCGGGTGGACAACTCAGGCGTTAAAGCCAAGGCTTTCCTGCTGGGGCCCGCGGCTAGCGTCCGGAAATCTTAAATCTCCAGGTTAGCTAGTACCAAGCACGAGAGGCTCTAGCAATCCGTTGAACGTGGCAATCAGAGTGGGGAGAATTGCTGAGGGCTATTCAGGGAAAGTGTGCAGTTTGCTGAACAAGAGTCTTATTGTTCCTACAGATGGAAAGAATGCGGGCGGGGCGACCCTCACGAATCCCACTTCCAGTTGGCAAATTGTTCACGGAGTGCGATTTTCTTGAATTTGCCGACGGACGTGCGGGGAATGGCGTCGAGAAAGACGAAGGCGTCGGGGAGCTGCCATTTGGCGAAGGATTCAGCGAGGAAGGCACGCAACTCTTGCGGCGTCGCGCTCGCGCCATCTTTCAAGACAACCGCGGCAAGCGGACGCTCCTGCCACTTCGGGTGAGGGATGCCGACGACGCACGCTTCTTTGACGGCAGGATGACCCATTAACGTGTTTTCGAGATCGACAGAGCTGATCCACTCGCCGCCGGACTTCACCAAGTCTTTTGCCCGATCCACGATCTTGACGTAGCCTTCGTCGTCCATGGTGGCGACGTCGCCGGTTCGGAACCAGCCGTCTGCGGTCCAGCGATGGGCCTGGTCGGGCGATTCGTGATAACTGGCGGCAACCCACGGGCCGCGGATTTCAATCTCTCCAGAAGATACGCCATCCCAAGGAACCTCTGTTGATTTGCCTGCAGATCCTTCGGGACGCATCAAGCGAATCTCGACGAACGGAGCAGGCCAACCCTGTTTGGCGCGGACTTCATATTTCTTTTCTTCCGACAAGTCGCGCATATGGGGACGAAGTCCGCCCGAAGTACCGACGGGAGTTGTCTCGGTCATGCCCCAGAGGTGCTTGATTTGCAGATTGAAGCGATCGAGCCGGCGGATCATTTCGAGAGGCGGCGCGGTGCCTCCACAGACCACGCGGATTGGATTGTCGAATTTCCAACGGTCGGGATTCTTCTCGAGTGCGTCGAGCACGGCGATCCAAACCGTGGGTACACCGCAAGCGATGGTAACGTGCTCACTGACCAGCAGGCCAAGAACGCTTTCTGGATCGACATTCGGACCGGGGAGAACCAGGCGCGCGCCCAGCATGGTGCATGCGTAAGGCAGGCCCCAGGCGTTGGCATGGAACATGGGAGCGACCGGAAGCACCGTATCCATATGGCTCATGCCGAAAACCTCGTTGAGGCCACAACAAAAAGAATGCAGCACCAGGGCGCGGTGCGAATAGATGACGCCCTTGGAATGACCGGTTGTGCCGGACGTGAAGCACATGGCCGCGCCGTCGTTTTCATCGATCGCCGGATATTGAAAATTATCATCCGCTTCGGCGAGCAGCTCTTCGTAATTCAGAAAGCCTTCCGGCAAGGTGCCGCAACCGTACGGAACAACGATGATTCGTTCGAAAGAAACATCTTCGCGAAATTTTTCATAGAGCGGGAGGAGGACGTCGTCAATCAAAAGAAACCGGTCGCCGGCCTGTCTGGCGATGCCAGCGATTTCATGCGGATGGAGACGAAGATTCAAAGTATGCAGGATGCCACCGGCACAAGGAACACCGAAGAAGGCTTCCAGGTGGCCGGCATGATTCCACATCATGGAGGCGATTCGGTCACCCGTCCGCAAGCCGAGTTTCGTTAGTGCAGCGGCGAGCCGGCACGCGCGACGGTAAAATTCGCCATAGCAGGTGCGCAGGATGGACCTGTCCGGTTTGCGGGAAACGATTTCGACGCGCGGGAAAATCTTTCCGGAACGCTCCAGGATGGTGGGCAGCGTCAACGGAAAATCCATCATCGTGCCGCGCATGGGGCCCTCCCGGGCGGGGCGGATTTGGCCGCATGCTACCACTAAACCGCAGCCAAGGGGAAAGGCGCGGAGGATGACCGAGAAGGAGATGCGGCTTCCCGATTCGGGACAATTTCTGTTGCAAAGTGGGTTAATTTCCGCGACCATGCAACGGACGGCTGAAGCAACGGTTTCGCGCCTGCGGTGGCCCGGCCAACCGGTCTGCCGGAAAAGGAAAGCTGTCTCTTCAGCGCGCTCCGCGACTCGCATTTTAGGTTCCGGGCAGAAGGAGTAAGAGGTGAAGAAGCTCTATATCGGTAATCTTCCGTTTTCCGCGACGGAAGACCAGCTTAACGAGTGGTTTTCTCAGGTGGGTGTAACTCCCTCGGGCGTCAATCTGATTCGTGATCGATTTACAGGACAGTCGCGCGGGTTCGCTTTCGTTGAAGTAACCAATGACGAAGACGCGGACCGCGCCGTGAATTCCCTGAACGGTCAGAATTT
>MNEA01000162.1:0-13669 GCA_001917435.1 Acidobacteria bacterium 13_2_20CM_2_57_6 | reverse complement strand
CCGAGGCAACCGCTGGTAACCAAGCATTTCGAATCTAAGAGCGCAGTGCGCTGGCTCCGATCGGGCGTATCAGTCCTCTCTGGAAGTCCTTTGTGGCAGATTTGTGTCAATCATAAGTCGCGATCACCCTCACGTTCGGCGATTCGGCCCGTCCAATCCAATGGAAGAGTAGCGGGAAGAAAATTGTTGGCCGCGTGACTGCGCGGACGGAAAAAGGCGCTGTTCGATCTACGCAACATTACGCAGTGGCGTTTTGTCCCACGACACGCGATCGCCTTAGCGGTTTGCAGCAGAAAAATTGCCGACTTCGGATCGTGGTTGATGACGCTTCTTGCCCCGTCTTGTCTGTCCTGTTTCACGAAACAATTCGTCCCGTAACGTGTTTGAAACAACAGGTAAGGAAAACTGGCCGCAGCCGGGTTTATGAAGTATATGAATAGGCCGGAGAACAAGGGAGCGGTTCTGTGAAGGATGGATGGGCGGCAGGAATCTGGTGAACCTTATCGGCTGGAACGGCATCCAAGGGATTGAGGCAACCGCACTACGGGATCAGTGGACTCGAACGGGGCTGCGATTAAGAGCGAAATGACGACTTGGCACAAACGCGATTGGAAGCAATTCTACGAATTGGCGCGGCGCCCGTGGCGGCGTCACCGCCCGCCGCGGCCGGTGTATCCGACGGGGATAAATCGGGTGCTGCCCGCGCAGGGTTTCAGCTTGTCTGAGCTGGACGACGCCGGCGTGGACCTGGACCTTGCCGAGAGTCTCGGGCTGCCCGTGGACGCCGGGCGCATCGGCGCGTATGGCCCTAACGTCACTGTTCTGCGCGACTTCATCCGCTCTTCGCGGCAGCCGCTGTAATTGCCGCCGCAGAGTTTCAATCCTTCGGAAGCTTTGCCGATCGTGACAATATCCAACGTTTTGGTGTCCCCTTCCTCTACGGAAACCTTCTGACCGCGATCCTCAAACGTCCTGAGGAAATCTGGATCTTCCCAAGCCCCGTCTTCAACTTCATCCCAACTGAAAACTTTATAGTCGCCGGGTGCAATCCCTCTCAGAAGATAATGTCCAAATTGATCCGGGGCTGCCTTCTGGAAGAGACGCGATTGATCACGGTGCGCCTCGTCCGGCACCAGAACGACCCACACACCTGTCACGGGAAGGTTGTCTTTGTCCATAACGGCTCCCTGAATGCGAGCGCCGCGCGAGCTGATAGTTACCTCCAAGGAAGATTGTGTTCCACGGAAAACGGTGAAACCGCTGTCGAGCGACTCGCTCGACCCGTAACGGACGGACTTGACGTAACCGTCCTTCGATTGCCCAATCACTCGCAAACGATAAGTTCCGTCGAAAACATCCCTCAGCACGAACGAACCTCCCACGACCCTTGCGGGAGTGTTGAAAGAAACCATCGAGTCCGCCGCGGCGATGCTGACAAGGAGTTCGTCGCGCTCCAAGCTCGGTTTCCCGTCCCAAACGATTCGTCCTGGAATGGTTATCCCGGACATGATCGCGAGGTTTACGCCCTCTAGATCGGCGTTGCCTACCTCAATGGATTGCCGGGCCTGATATCGCCGCCCGTCTTCAAACCAAAAGGCGCTCAGAGTGTAGGAGCCAGGGAGCACCCCGGCAATTTCAAAGGAGCCGTCAGTTTTTTCGACATTTAACTGACGGTCGGGCGAACCCCAAGTGATGTTACTGTTGCGCTGCTCCAACTGAACGATGACACCGGTATTTGAACGCCTGCCCGCAACCATGTTGTAGACGCGGCCGCGGATCCGATACGTGGCAACCGGCCGCAACAGAATTTCGACTGAGGTAATCTCTTCTCCTGCTTTCAGCGCAATTGTTGAAGCCCTCGCTGGATCAGGGCTGTTGGGATAATAGATGGGCATGAACTCCGGCCGAAAGTCGTCGTTGTCATCTTCTCGTACTTCTCCCCGGCCGACGATGTGCAGGCCCGCTTTGTACTTGGCGCTGACAAAGTACCTGCCGGGTTTGAGGCCAAAAAGGCGAAAATCTCCAAGATCATTTGTCGGCACGAGGGCTTCCGGTGAAAGCTTGCGCTTTCCGCTCGAATAGACTTCGCGTAAGGCGCTGACTTGCGCCCACGGAAGCGGCTCGCCTTCTTCATCCAGGATTCTTCCGGAGATTACACCCCAGGGAATCAGGCGGAAAAGAAGGTCGCGTAAGTTTTGTCCTGCGGAGAGACGAATCTCCGCCCCGGGATCATTTGGTGTTCTCTGCCCATACTCTTGCGTGACAAAGCCTGTGCGGCTTACCTTCAGCCAGTAGCGCCCCGGATCGATTCCCCTCAACTCGAACCGGCCACTCACGTCGGTGACCACAGAGGTGGTACGAGCCAAATCCTGCAGATTTTGAAGCTGTACCGTCGCGGTTTTCACCGGCTCGCCTCCCGCAAGTTTCACGACGATGCCTGAAACCGAGCATTCTTCGGTCTTGGGCCTCGCTACGGGAGGATTGCTCGAAGCCGTCTGCGCGGAGGCAATGTCCACAAGTAGGAGGGGAAATAAGGCCGGGATAAAGAACTTCATGGTCCTTCTCACGCCGCCCGATTATACGACAAAAAGGAATCTTGGCCTCCGCAACACAGTTTCGACTGGCGGTTTGTAGGATGTGTTGGATGAGCGTAAAATAGGATTTTCGGTCGAGCCCCATGGCTTCTCCTTTCCATATCCTATCGAGTGTACCGGCGATGGTGCACTCGCCGAACGCGCATCCGCGACCGGATTGGCTGCGCGTCAAATTTTTTGGCGGGGAGCGCTATCAGGATCTGAAGCGCACCATGCGCACGCTGGATTTGCACACGGTTTGCGAGAGCGCGCGCTGCCCGAACATGGGCGAGTGCTGGGAACATGGCACCGCGACGTTTATGATTCTGGGCGACATCTGCACGCGCGCTTGCGGATTCTGCGCCGTGCCTTCGGGCAAGCCCGTTGGCCCCCCGGATGAAGAAGAACCATTTCGCGTGGCGGAAGCGGTGCAAAGGTTGGGTTTGCGTTACGCGGTAGTGACTTCGGTGAACCGCGACGACCAGCCTGACGGCGGCGCGCACATTTTTGCGCGCACCATTGAGGAGATTCGCCGGCGCGTTCCGGGTTGCAAGGTCGAAGTGCTGATTCCTGATTTTCGCGGGGATTGGAACGCGCTAGACGCGATCCTTGTCGTGCGCCCGGACATTCTCAACCACAACACGGAAACCGTGCCGCGGCTCTATCGGCAGGTCCGCAAAGGCGCGGTGTACGAGCGCTCGCTCGAGTTGCTGCGCCGTTCGAAGCAAGCGCATCCGGAAGTTCCGACGAAGACCGGGTTGATGCTGGGGCTTGGCGAGGAGAAGGAAGAAGTCCTGGCCACGATGCAGGATCTCGCCGCCCAGGGTACGGATATCCTGACGCTTGGTCAGTATTTGCAGCCCACTCGCGAGCATCTACCCATCATTCGTTACGTTCATCCCGACGAATTCGCCGAGTACAAGGTGCTAGGCGAAGCCCTGGGCTTCAAACACGTGGAAGCAGGCCCGCTGGTGCGTTCTTCGTATCACGCCTTCGACCAAGCGGAATCCGCAGTCAAATCATACTGAGAAAATCTTGCGGACCTCATCCCTTCCTACCGGGGAGAGCTCCGGGAAGGCATTTTGTTCACGGCCTTGGAACTACTTCGGAGCGGCAGTCGACCAATCGGTGAAGGGGACGGCGCGGCCGCCACGAATGACCGTGGGAAGCACGTGGTTGAATCCTTTGTGTTCTTTCGAGGAGTAATTCAATTTGAGCTGCGGACCAAGGCCCAGATCGAATTCATGGATGGATTCGATACCTCGAATCAGCCCATCGCGTGTTAATTCTTTTCCCGCTCGTTTCAGCCCTTCCGCCAGCACCATGGCGTCAACAAAGCCTTCCAGGCTGACAAAGTTCGGTTGCGCGGAGGGGAAGTATTTCGTCAGTTCGCGGCGGTAAAGGGCGACCGTCTTGTAGTCGGTCAGATAGTACGGTGGTACGACCTGAGTGATGACCATACCATCCGAGTCGGGGCCGGCTTCCTGTATCAAGTCATCCGTGCCGACAAAAGACACCGTCAGGAAGAGAGGCTTCCAGCCCTTGGCATGAGATTGTTTGAGAATGGGGGCGACCGTATTCGCGGGTCCCACCAAAACGACGGCCTCCGGATTTGCGGCTTTCACGGTGTCGATCGCGCCACCCACTTGCGCCGTTTGCCGCTGGTACGACCCCGCCGCAACCGGCTCGGCGCTATGGGCTTTCAGCGCTGCTTTCACACCGTCGAGCACCGCCGCGCCAAAGGCATCCTCAGGATAAATCACGCCAATTTTCTTGTACCCCAGTGTTCCCCACATGCCGTCGATTTGCTCGCGTGTTTCATCGTAATAGGAGGCGCGAACGTTCACAATCCAGTGCCGTAGCGGAGCGTAGAGCGTCTGCGCTCCGGTGAAAAGCCCGACCACGGGAATCTTGTTGCTCTCCGCCATCGGAATGTACTTCACGGCTGTGGGAGTGCCGACAAAAAACCCCAAGGCGAAAACTTTCTGCTCCATCAAGTGGTTGAAGCACGCTTCTGTCTTGGCCGGATCGTAGCTATCGTCGTAGGCGATGAGTTTCAATTTTCGCCCATCCACGCCGCCGGCGTCGTTGACCATGGCGAAGTAGGCCTTCGCTCCCGTCACCGTTTCCGTTCCCAGGAAATGCGACGGCCCTTCCAAGGCCGAACACGATCCGATGAGAATCTCTTTGTCGGTGACTCCGGTTGCGTTTTGCGCCGGCGTGGAAGGGGAAATCGCGAAAAAACACCCAATAAGCACACCCAGTCCCAAGACGTACTTCGGCGTATCTTTTTTCATCTCTCTCTCCGTTTTGAAACGCGGCCCCTGGAGACGGAACTTCTATACGTCTTGTTTAGTCTTGTGCTGAGAGGATGTCAATGAGTTTGCCGTGCTGCGGAGCGTAGCGGTAAGTATTGAATCACATTGAGGAGGACCCAAATGGCACAGCTGAAGGCTGTAAATGACAAAGAGCTACTGTTTCATGCGCGGCCCCAGCACTACGAGCACCATGCCGACAGTGAGGAGCGTGATCGAAACCGCGGCCGGGACTTGCGTGGTTTTCTCTTCGTCTACGGTGGCTTTTATGGGACCGATCTTCGCGACTTCTTCTTGTTTGTGATAGGTGAAATTGGGGTGGACGAGTCCAATTACACCAAGAACCAGAAGTATGGCTCCCAGAACAATCACGATGCGCTTCATAGGCCAGAAACGTATCACAATGATTGGCGTTTGCGTTAGAAATGCGAACAGGGACACTCCTGCGCCGGTTCGGCGCGGAGCTCTCCTGATTGGCCTAAGGAGACTTACGAACGGCTGGCTGCGGCGGCGGCTTTCTTCGCGGCTTTGGCTGCCGTGGAGGCTTTGCGGCGACGCTTGGTCTTGGGCGGGGTCGCAGGCGCTTCTCCGATCAGTTCGGCCGTCATGATGCTCGTGACGAACAGCTTGGGGCCATGATCGTCAAAGTCCACGGCAGTGCGCTCCTGGTCGGAAGCGGTCACAATACCCAGGCCGTACATCTCATGCTTAATGGTCTGACCTTCCTGCATTACTTGCACAACTTCCTCCTTGACCGCTCTCGCTGATAATCTCGATTCGAATCTCTTGGAGGAGAGCCTCCGAACCAGTCGGAGGCTCTCCCGCTAGAGGCTAGAGGCTTGTAACGTTCTCAGCCTGAAGGCCCTTCGGGCCTTTCTTGACTTCAAATTCCACTGCCTGACCTTCGTTGAGGGACTTGTAACCGTCCATCATGATCGCGGAGAAGTGCACGAAAACATCTTCTCCGGTCTGGCGCTGAATGAATCCGAACCCCTTCGAAGCGTTGAACCACTTCACTGTTCCCTGTTCCTTCACGTGCAAGCCTCACATGCGCAACTCCGGCGTGGGCCGGAGTTGCCAATATTGGAATTGCGTTGCGTCTCTTGGACCGCTTCCAGCAGCGGCAAGGCTTGTGCTTGCAGCCTCCTGAGCGGGTCAAAAGGGAATGCAAGAGCAACAAACGCTATGTAAAGAGTACCATAAAAAAGTCGTTCTGTCCACGGCTGCCGACCAAGGATGGAAGCCCTAGCTCTGGAGCTAAGCAAAACAAAACAAACAGGTTACGATGAGTTCGGATTCGAAATGACTCACTCCTAGGGGCGTATGACTTACTCCAGGGATTCGGGCTCGAGGGTCAAATCGCCCTCCCCGGAGGCCTTTTTCTGCCAATACTTGCCCACCCAGGCCTCCCAGCTCTTTCCCGCAGCAGGATCTCTGCCGGTGAAGGCGAGTGCTGCAATATCGGCATATGCAATCTTCAATTTTTGCGTGGAATCTTTGGGAAGAACTCTCACAAAACTGTTCGTAAGAGATGGGCCAGTCACGCGGTCGAACAAATAACCTTCGATACTTGAATTATCTTTGAGCGTTAGCGTTACATCGCCGCGATAGTCGAAGGCTTTCTCCAGCGCGATGCGCAACTCTTCTTCGGTCGCCAGTTTGGGTACCCAGCCTTGCACGCTTTCGTGAACCGTACCGGGAGCGACTTCCAAAGTGTCTGGGTTCAGAGGAGAACCCTCCGAGCTACTGGCGCTCGTAAAAGGAGCGACATGGCTTGGCCGATCGGCATGGCGAGGACCCGTCACGCGTGCGTTTCCTCAAGCTGGCTCTTATCCGCTTGGATCTGCACGAGTGGGTTGTAGGAGTGCACGGGCTTCACCGGCTCGTTGAGCATCGCAAGCGCATCCGGATCATCGTATTTCGTGGACAGCTCAGCCTTTACCGTCGCCCACAGGCCGCGCAAGCCGCTGAAAGTGTGATCCACGGCCGAAGCTTCGTAACCGCTGTGCACCATGCAGTTCGCGCATTTCGGATTGCCGGACTCGGTGCCGTAATTCTGCCACTGCGTGGTGTCGAGCAGCTCCTGGAACGTATCCACGTATCCGTCCTGCAGCAGGTAGCAGGGCTTCTGCCAACCAAAGACGTTGTAGGTAGGCATGCCCCACGGAGTGCAAGCATAGGTTCGCTTGCCCATAAGGAATTCGAGGAACAGCTTCGACTGGTTAAACTGCCAGCTCGCTTTGCGATTGGACAAAATCACGCGGAACAGGCGCCGGGTGCGGGCTCGGCCGAGAAAGTGCTTCTGGTCAGGCGCCTTGTCGTAGGAATACCCGGGAGAAAGCATCATCCCTTCGACACCCAACTCCATCATTTCGTCGAAAAACGCACGAACGCTCTTGGGATCGGCTCCATCGAACAAGGTTGTGTTGGTGGTGACACGGAAGCCCTTCTTTATCGCTTCCCGGATTCCCTCGATGGCCAAATCGTAGCCACCCTCGCGGCAGACGGAAAAATCATGATGTTCTTTTTGCCCGTCCACGTGCACGGAAAACGTCAGGTATTTGCTGGGCTTGAAAAGATGCAACTTTTCTTTCAGCAGGAGCGCATTGGTGCAGAGGTAGATGTACTTCTTGCGCGCAACGAGCCCTTCAACAATCTTTTCAATCTGCGGGTGCATTAGCGGCTCGCCGCCCGGAATCGAAACCATTGGCGTGCCGCATTCGTCCACAGCCTTGAAGCATTCTTCGGGGCTTAAATCCATTTTCAAGATGTGCGCGGGATACTGGATTTTGCCACACCCTGCGCAAGCCAGGTTGCAGCGGAATAGTGGCTCCAGCATCAAGACGAACGGATAGCGCTTCCGCCCCTTCAGCTTTTGCTTCAGGACGTACGTTGCGACCGTCCACATCTGTGAAATCGGTACCGGCATCTTTCCTGCCTATCTAATGAATGGGGCCATCTACATAAAACCCCGGTGTCTTCTCATGTAACGGAGATCACAAGCTACTATTGTAACCGAGAACCAGCGAAAACCGCTCGGCTGCTTTTATTCAGATGCAACGGCGTGTTCCTTTGTGGCACGGTAAGTGCACCATGGCACGGGATGCATCCTCCTCCGCAAACCGGCTGCCTGGCGGGCACGGAAGGCCACATCATTACTTCAGGCGTAGAATCGAGCTATATTCGAGGCAAAACTACGGCTGCGACTATGCCCCGAAAGAATCTGCTGAGCCTTTTCGCGAATTTTGCTCGCTTCGGCGGTGATGTCGCTGTCGTCCAAAGACGCGGCTACCGTCGGGAAAAGCTGACGTATAGAGAGCTTCACGCCCACGCTCATTTCTGGAGTCAGGCACTAGCGGAACGGGGCGTCCTCCCAGATGATCGCGTACTTCTTTGGTGTCCCAATTCCGCCGAATGGGTGGCCTGCTTCTGGGGAATTCTTTTGCGCGGCGCTGTGGTTGTTCCCATGGATGCTGCAGCGGCCTCAGATTTCGTACAACGCGCAATTAAGGATGCTGGGGTGAAGGTCATTTTGCGCGATCGTCAACAGGTGGAGCTGCCCGGCGCGCCACCGTCGCTGATCATCAATGACCTGAAGGATGTACTGGCAAACGATCAGCCGCCTTCAGATGCCGGCGTCGATCCCGGCGATGCTTCCACGAGAAGCACCATTGCGGAAATTCTTTATACTTCGGGCACGACGGCCGAGCCGCGCGGCGTTGTTCTGACGCACGGCAATTTTCTGGCAAACCTTGAGCCGCTGGAACGCGGCATCGAAGAGTATCGAAAATATGAGCACTGGTTCCACCCGTTGCGTTTTGTCACCCTCGTTCCGTTGAGCCACGTTTTCGGCCAATTCCTGGCGTTGTTTGTTCCGCCGCTGCTCGGAGCCGCAGTTGTATTCGAACCGTCGAGCAACCCCGCCGAAATCATTCGTACCATCAAGCAAGAACGCGCAACCGCGCTGATCGCGGTTCCGCGCATGCTGGATCTTCTGCACGCGGGAATCGAGAGGGAATTCGAGGGCCAGGGCAAATTACAGTGGCTGAACAACACGCTTGAAAATGCGAAGGGCGGAAAATTTCTTAAACGCGCCTGGATCTTTCGCCGAATCCACCGCCGCTTTGGCTGGAAATTCTGGGCGTTCCTTTCCGGCGGCGCAGCCCTATCCCCTGAAACCGAGGAATTTTTCAAGCGCATGGGCTATGCCGTTGTTCAAGGCTATGGCATGACGGAGACGGCTTCGCTAATCAGCCTGAATCATCCGTTTCGCGCAACGGAAGGCACCGTCGGAAAGATTCTACCGGGCCGTGAATTCAAACTTTCTGAAGATGGCGAAATTCTTGTTCGTGGCGAAAATGTTTCCAGCGGCTATTGGGAACAAGGAGCTGTTCGGCCAGCGGATCAGGAGGGATGGCTGCGTACAGGCGATCTCGGAGAACTCGATGCCGAAGGCAATCTGCGGTTCCGTGGCCGAAAGAAAAACGTGATCGTCACGCCCGCCGGACTAAACGTCTATCCCGAGGACCTCGAAACCGCTCTCCGCAAACAGACCGGTGTGCAGGATTGCGTCGTGGTTCCTTTCGAACGCGGAGGCAACGCGGAACCTTGCGCCGTTCTTCTGTTGAAGGAGGCAGAGAGGACTGCTGCCACTGGAGTCGTCGAAAGCGCCAACTCCTCCCTTGCCGAATACCAACAAATGCGGATGTGGATCGCCTGGCCCGAGGTTGATTTTCCGCGCACTTCCACGGGCAAGCCGCGTCTGTCCGTGATCGCCGCGCGCACCGCACAAATCATCGATAGCGGGAAATCGGATGCAGAGGCGGGCTTCGGCCCCACCTCTTCTTCTTCACGTAGTGCGATCGATCAACTCTTGGAACGATTTGACACCGCGAGGGGCGAAGACTCGCGAGGGAACATTCACATGGAAGAGAAGCTAAGCCTCTCCTCCCTCGATCGCGTAGAACTGCTGAGCGCCCTGGAGGAAAAGTTTCACGTGGAACTAAATGAAACCGCCTTCGCCGACACCAAAACCGTCGCCGACGTCGAGCGCGTCCTGCTACAGCCTGCCGCACGTCGCAGCGAATACATTTACCCGCGCTGGACGCAGCGCGAGCCTATCCGCTTGCTGCGTCTAGCGGTCTATTACGCGCTTGCCTGGCCCGCCACGCAAATACTCGGCCACCCGCGCATCGTGGGCCGCGAGAATCTTCGCGACTTACCTGGGCCGGTTCTTATCGTTTCAAACCACATCACGCGGCGCGCTGACATCGGCTTGATTCTTGCCGCGCTGCCGCTGCGATACCGCCATCACCTTGCCACAGCCATGGGCGGCGAATCGTTGCAAAACATGCGACGTCCGCCGCGTGAATGGACCTTCGTCCGCCGCTGGGCGTACCAACTCGGCTACTGGCTCGCCACACTGCTCTTCAACGTTTTCCCCCTGCCGCAATTGTCCGGCTTCCGCGAGAGCTTCCGCTTTGCCGGCGAATCTGTCGACCGCGGCTACAGCGTGCTCGTGTTTCCCGAAGGCGAAGTCAACAATTCTGAAGATGGGCGCATGGCTCCTTTCCAAAGCGGCATCGGCCTCCTCGGAGAAAATTTTCGTATCCCGATCGTCCCGATGCGTCTGGACGGCGTCTGGCAAATGAAGCATGAACGACGACGGCTAGCCCACGTTGGCGAAATCACCGTTCGCATCGGCGCCCCGGTTACCTTCGTCCCCGGCACGCCCCCCGATGAAATTGCGAATCGCCTCGAATCGCTGGTGCGCTCGCTATAAGAGAGCCCGCGGTGGGAAGTTGTTCGATTTCCAGCGGGGAACACACAACGGTGAAACTCTGTAGTCCTGCGTCTCGCACGCGCATCTAAAAGAGATGTGAGCGAAGCGTCTCGCACACCCGCAAGCGGCCTGTTTGCTTCTGTGGCAAAATAGAAAGTTCATAGCTCTGGACTTATGGCACACCGGACAGCACTGTCAGAAGAGCGTCCCACAAAAACGCCGAAGGCGGCCAAGAAGCCCGCTGGGGGCACCCTCGCAAACGCTGTCGGCTCCCCGAAAGCAGCCGGCAACGAAGAGCGCGAACGCGTGTTCGACGCCTTCCGCCGCTGGGGCTATTTGGAAGCACCTCTCGACCCGCTCGGCTTGTTCGAGACGCTGAAGCATCCTGACCTGGAAGCACTGGCCGGCGAAGCCGCCGAGGAGGCCCGTGGTACCTACTGCAATACCATCGGCGCCGATTTCATGCATTTGCCGGAGCCGGAGCGTCGCCGCTGGATTGCCGAGCGGCTCGAAGCTCCTCCAAGCCAAGTAGATCAGCACAAAATCCTCGAGCGTCTGGTCCGCGCCGATCTCTTTGAACAAGTCTTGCAGGCACGCTACCTCGGCACAAAACGTTTCTCGCTCGAAGGTGTTACCGCGCTGATTCCGCTTCTCGATTCGATTCTCGACGCAGCAGGCGAGCACGGCGCGGAATCCTCAATCATGGCCATGAGCCACCGCGGGCGCCTGAACGTGATGGTGCACGCCGCGTGCAAGCCGCCGCACGAAGTGGTTTCAGGATTCGAAGACGTCGATCCGCGCAGCGTCTTGGGCGCGGGCGACGTGAAATACCATGTGGGCGCTACGGGCACTTACGTCACCAGCAGCGGCAAGGAGATCGGCATCCACCTGGTTTCGAATCCTAGCCATTTGGAGGCTGTCGATCCGGTCGCCGTTGGCCGCGCGCGCGCGAAACAGACGCGCTATGGCTTGCGCGGTCCCTATGTGGACCGTTCGCCCGAAACTCTCAACAAAGTTGTTCCCATCGTCATGCATGGCGACGCAGCTTTTGCCGGGCAGGGAATTTGGGCGGAAACGCTCAACTTCGCCGACCTGCGCGCCTACACCGTGGGCGGCACGATTCACATCATCGTGAACAACCTCATCGGATTCACGACGCGGCCGGCGCAGGAACATTCTTCGCGCTTCGCCTCAGACATTGCCAAACGCCAGTCCGTGCCCATCTTCCACGTGAACGCGGAAGACCCCGACGCCGTTGTGCGCGTAGGCAAAATCGCCACCGAGTATCGCGCCATGTTTGGCAGCGACGTCGTCGTTGACATCATCGGTTATCGCCGTCACGGCCACAGCGAAGTCGATGATCCGACCATCACGCAGCCGCTTCTCTATGAACGCATCAAGAACCATTCGCCACTCTGGAAAATCTACGCCGAGCGCTCCGGTATCGACTCGACGCAGATCGCGGAGGTAGTCCGCAAGGAATACGAGGAAGAACAGACCAAGGCTCGCGCGCTAAAGAAAATCCCCCACCTTCGCAAGTTGCCTGAATACTGGGCGCCCTATTCGCATGGCCGGTACAAACCGGAGTATGAAGTCGATACCGGTTTGACACGGGAAAAGCTCGCGGAAATCACCGACGGACTCGTGCGCGTGCCGGATGGTTTTCACGTTCATCCAAAAATCGTCAAGCTGCTTGAACAGCGTTCCGAGATGGGCCACGGAAAGCGAGCCGTGGACTACGGATTCGCGGAAGCGCTGGCGTTTGGTTCCATCGTTCTCGAAGGTAACCCCATCCGCCTGACCGGGCAGGACTCGCAGCGCGGCACGTTCAATCAGCGCCATGCCGTGTTGGTAGACACCGTGAATGAGCACGATTACCTTCCGCTCTCCCACCTCTCGCCGACGCAAGCTTTCTGCGAAATCTACAATTCTTCTCTGTCCGAGGCGGGCTGCCTGGGATTTGAATATGGCTTTAGCCGCGACTATCCCGAAGCGCTCGTCTTGTGGGAAGCCCAGTTCGGCGATTTTGCCAACGGCGCGCAGGTCATCATTGACCAGTTCATCAGCGCCGGCGAGGATAAATGGAATTTGCCGGCCGGGATTGTGATGCTTTTGCCGCACGGCTATGAGGGCCAGGGTCCCGAGCATTCCAGCGCGCGTATGGAGCGATTCATGCAGCTCGCCGCCGAAGACAACATGCAAATCTGCCAGCCCTCGACCGCCGCGCAGTATTTCCACATGCTGCGCCGCCAGGTGCGCCGCATGTGGCGTAAGCCGCTGATCGTTTTTACGCCCAAGAGCATGCTGCGCCATCCAGACGCTAGCTCCAACATCGAGGAGTTTATGAAACCGCGCTTCCTGCCACTCGTTCCCGACCGCGAAGTGCGGGACGCGGGTCGCATTCTGATTGCCAGCGGAAAAGTTGGCCACGAGCTGCGCGCCGAACGCCGCCGTCGCAAAGACACGAATACCGCTATTTTCTTCCTCGACCAGCTCTACCCGTTGCCCCGCACGGAAATTGCCGCGGCCATCGACGAGCATCCCAACGCGCGCGAGATTGTTTGGGTGCAAGAGGAACCCGGCAACATGGGAGCAGCGGGTTACATCCTGCCCCGATTTGAACGTATCGCGAAGGCCCGGGGGCTCAACTTCCGGTCGGTCAAGCGCTCCGCCAGCGCCAGCCCGGCAACCGGTTCCGCCAAGGCCCATGAGTTGGAGCAAAAGACGCTCCTGGCCCTGGCATTCACAACTTCAAGCAGCGCTTAGGCTTCCCGGCTTTAACATGACATTCACATTTATGTAAACGTCGCGTTACCTAAGCGGCCTTTTCTCCTGCGATAATTAGGTGTGTCGCGTCAAATCTCGAGTGACCAAATACTTCCCAATACCTACCGCAACTCGCCGTCCTACGGTACACTGCCGCCAAGCCGGTGTGCGGTACGCTCAAATGGCATGAAACGCATCCTTATTATCGAAGACGACCGCGATATCGTCGAACT
>MNEA01000096.1 GCA_001917435.1 Acidobacteria bacterium 13_2_20CM_2_57_6 | reverse complement strand
GCCTGGGGGTCGGAGAATACATGAAAGCAATTGTCTTTCACCAACACGGCGGACCCGAAGTATTGAAATACAACGACGCGCCCGACCCAGCTATCCGCCAGAGCGATGTCCTCGTCCGCGTCAAAGCCTGTGCGCTGAATCACCTCGACCTTTGGGTCCGCAAAGGCATTCCTGGTGTGCCCATCCCACTGCCGCACATTCCAGGGAGTGACATCTCCGGCGAGATTGCCCAAGTCGGCGCGGATGTGACTTCTGTGTGCACGGGGCAAAAAGTCGTCCTTGCCCCTCTGGTTAGCTGCGGCAAATGCAAAGCATGCGTCGCGGGCATGGACAACCATTGCCGCCAAGCAACCAACTTGGGCTACATGATTGACGGCGGTTGCGCCGAGTTCGTGCGCGTCCCTGAAGTGAATTGCCTGCCGTATCCGGAAAACCTGACCTTTGAAGAGGCCGCCTCGATTCCTCTGGTCTTCCAAACCGCCTGGCACATGCTGGTAGCTCGCGCGGAGCTGCAGCCCGGTGAAGATGTTCTCGTTCTCGGGGCAGGTAGCGGCGTTGGCAGTGCAGCAATTCAAATCGCGGCGTTTTTCGGGGCGCGGGTGATTGCCACGGCCGGCAGCGACGAAAAACTGCAAAAGGCCAAGGAGCTAGGCGCCGGCCACCTAATCAATCACAAAACGCAAAAAATCCGCGAAGAAGTCCGTCGCATCACCAATAAGCGCGGTGTCGATGTCGTCTTCGAGCACGTCGGCACAGCCACATGGGACGACAGCCTCGCCAGCCTGGCGGCCGGAGGCCGCCTGGTCACTTGTGGCGCCACCACTGGCTACGACGCCAAGGTCGATCTCAGGTTTCTCTTCAGCCGGCAGCTTTCGCTTCTCGGCTCTTACATGGGCGCCAAGTGCGAGATACACACCGTGATGAAGCTCGTCGGCGCCGGCCGCCTCAAGCCAGTCGTTGACCGTGTCTTCCCGCTCGCTGAAGCCGCTGCTGCCCACGCCTATCTCGAATCCAGCTCGCAATTCGGCAAAGTTGTTCTTTCCATCTGATCTCAATCGGAGATACTTTCGCGCTCTCGTCCACCGCCAAATCCGGCAGTTACGGAAGTACTATTGACATCGATTACTTGCTCGAATAATTTTGCCGCGATTTCCCCGGGCCAACTCTACCCAACCCTTGTTCCTCCCGGCGGTCAGAATCACGTCCGAAATGTTGTAAATACGGAGGCGCCTGCGATGTGGTCCAAGCGACCGATACTCTACGTGTGTCTACTCACCGGATTGGCGATGGTGCTTGCCGTGGCTGGTCCATCTTCGGGTCAAAACGCCAGCGCGGCCACCGAGGCTCCATCAGGCTACGACAATGAACCCAATGGTCTAACCGACTCGGCATCGTTCACGATGGATCGCGGGAAATTTGAAGAGACCGAAGCCATCGGCGATGGACTCGGCCCCATCTTCAACGCGCAATCCTGCCGTGAGTGCCATCAAAACCCGGTCACCGGCTCCACCAGCCAGGTCAAGGAACTCCGCGCTGGCCACAATGATTCCAATGGCAACTTTGTCGCCGCCACGGCAACCCTCGCTGATGGCACTGTGACCATCGCCAATCGATCGCTTGTCAACCAACGCGCCATCTGTCCCGCGGTGGACACCATCACCGTCGACGGCCAACCGCAAACGTATAATTTTCCTCAGACGCAAGGACAAGAGCGAATCAGCACTGCCGAGACCATTCGCGCGTTTCGCATGTCGCTCAATACTTTGGGCGATGGTTTTATCGAATCCATCGCCGATCAGACATTCTTGAATCTGGCATCAAGTCAATGCTCAAGGACCGGCGGCCTCATCTGTGGGGAAACCGTGCGCGTTCCCGTACTGGAAGCCAGTGGCGCGCTCGCCGTGGGTCGCTTTGGATGGAAGAACCAGCACGCTTCGCTGCTTTCGTTCTCCAGCGACGCGTACTTGAACGAGATGGGCATCAGCAATCGCTTGCCTCCCAACAACGTCGACGTCACTCGCCTTTGCGACGTCATTCCCGATCCCAATGACAACACACCCGATTCCGAAGGCCTCAACGACATCGACCATTTCGCGCGCTTCATGCGGGCCACTAAAGCGCCCCCGCGCGACACGGCGCTAGCCACTTCCTCGGACGGCGTCGCTGGCGCCACCTTGTTTCACAACGTTGGCTGCGACATTTGCCATGTCTCTTCGATAACCACTGCGCCAGCGGGAACAGCAGTCGCCGCAGGCGCTTTCATAGTGCCCGCTTCGTTGGGCAATAAGGTCATCCATCCTTACAGCGACTTCCTGCTGCACAACATCGGCACCGGCGACGGCATCGTGCAAACCGGTGGCCAGGAAACCGCCCAAAAAATGCGCACGCCTCCTCTTTGGGGCGTCCGCACGCGCACGGAGTTGCTGCATGACGGACGCTCGGTCACTTTCTTCGACACTATTCAGCGTCACCGTAACGAGGCCCAATCCGTGCTCAATAATTTCAACAACCTGAGCACCACGCAGCAGAATCAGCTCATCACTTTCCTGCGTTCCCTCTAGGGTCGCAGCCCGGGCCGGCGATACAACGCCCTTGTTTCGCCGGCCTATTCATCCCTGTTGCACCCTGCTCACGCCGCTTTCCACTCACCAGGAGCTCACAGGAGTGATATCCTCTCTCCGTCTGAAACTCCAAAAATGACGGCGGGGAATGGCGGTCAGCCTTCAGGTGCGGCTTTCGGTCTTAATCGTCAAATGGCGCGTCAAGCGCCGTTTGAAAGGCGTGCGCGACTATCGCGTCGCGCGCCAGATTCTTCGCCCCGATCCGTACAAGGTTCCAACGGCAGTTAAGATTTCTCCAGCACACCTCGGCGGCGTCCCTGGCGAACGCCTCGAAGGCCCAGCGCCGGGCGACACGGTGCTCCTGTATCTTCACGGAGGCGGCTACTTCGGCTGCTCAGCGGAGACGCATCGTCCCATCACTGCTTACTATGCGCTTCATGGGTTTCACGTTTTCGCTGCGGACTATCGCCTCGCGCCCGAAAATCGATTTCCCGCTGCCGTCGACGATGCAGTGGCTTTTTACCGCGCGCTTCTTGGCGCGGGTTATTCGGCGGACCGCATCGTCGTTGCTGGTGAGTCCGCTGGCGGCGGACTCGCTCTTTCGCTCATGCTTGCCCTTCGCGCCGCCGGCGTTCCCCTTCCAGCTGCCGCGGCGCTCTTCTCCCCCTGGACCGACCTTGCCGCTACTGGTGACTCCATTCGGACCAACAGCGACCGCTGCGCCATATTCAACGGCCTGGATGTTGCGGCGTCGGCGCGCTACTATCTTGGCGACACCGATCCGCGCAATCCTCTCGCCTCCCCGCTGTATGCCGATCTCTCCGGCCTTCCGCCGCTTCTGATTCATGTCGGCGCGGACGAAGTTTTGCGCGGTGATTCCACGCGCCTCGCCGAGCGCGCTCGTGCCGCGGGCGTTTCCGTCGAACAGAAGATTTGGCCCGTCGTCCCGCATGCCTGGCAGCTTGCCCCGCATCTGATTCCCGAGGCCCGCCAATCGCTTCGGGAAAGTGCCGACTTTTTCCACGCGCAGACTGTGCTGGCAGGTTTGAATCGGGAAGTGGTGGCTCGCGCATGACCGAATCCGCCGCTTCTTCTTCCAACTCTTCCGTCGCTACTGTTGACGTTCTAATCGTTGGCGCTGGCTTTTCTGGCATCTGCATGGGCATCAAGCTCCTCGAAGCCGGCATGAAGTCGTTTCTCATCATCGAAAAGAGCGAAGAGATCGGCGGGACGTGGTGGGAAAATCGTTACCCGGGCTGCGCTTGCGATATTCCATCGCATCTTTATTCGTTTTCGTTCGCGCCATCAACCGAATGGTCCCGCATGTATCCGGGCCAGCAGGAAATCCACGACTATCTGAAACGCTGCGTCAAGCATTACGGACTTTCGCCGCATCTCTGCCTGAATACGCGTTTTCAAGAAGCGGTTTGGGATGAACGCGAAGGCGTATGGCACGCGACTGCCGGCGACGGAATGCGCATTCGCGCCCGCGTCCTGGTCTCCGGCATGGGCGCGCTACATGTCCCGCATTATCCGGAACTCCCTGGCCTCGAGCGTTTTTCCGGCCCGGCGTTTCATTCCTCAAGGTGGGAATATGCGGTGGATCTCGACGGCAAGAACATCGCCGTCATCGGTACTGGTGCAAGTGCCATCCAATTCGTCCCGCAAATTGCCCCCCGCGTCGGCAAACTCTGTCTTTTCCAGCGTACGCCGCCGTGGATCGTTCCGCGCATGGACTTTGCCATCTCCGAAAAATGGAAGCGGCGCTTTCGCCGTGTGCCGCTAACGCGCTGGGCCTTCCGGCAGTACATTTTCTGGCGGCAGGAATTTCGCGTTCTCGGATTTCTCGGTAACGAATCGATTCGCAAGAAGGCGGAGGCGATTGCGTACCGTCACATGACTCGGCGGATCAAAGATCCAAAGCTCCGCGCCGCGCTCACTCCGAAGTATCAGTTGGGCTGCAAACGCGTCCTCGTTTCCGACGACTACTATCCCACTCTCAATCGCTCGAACGTCGAACTCGTCACGGATGGAATCGCCGAAGTCTGCGCGCATAGCATCGTCACACGCGACGGCATCGAGCGTCCGGTCGATGTCCTGATCTATGGCACAGGCTTTCGCGCCACGGAGCCGCTGATTGGTTGCCGTGTGGTGGGGAAGGGCGGCGTAGAAATTCACGAGGCCTGGGGAAAGCGCATGACCGCTTATCTCGGCGTCACCGTCAGCGGCTTCCCCAATTTGTTCATACTTCTCGGCCCCAACACCGGACTGGGCCACAATTCCGTCGTCCTCATGATCGAAGCCCAGGTTCGCTACGCCATGAATTGCTTGAAGCTAATACAGCGCAGGAATCAACGCGTCCTGGAAGTCCGCGCGGAAATCCAGCAATCCTTTGTTGAAGAGATCTACCGCCGCATGTCCCGCACCGTCTGGCAATCCGGCGGCTGCAAAAGTTGGTATCAGGATCAAACCACCGGCGAAATCACTACGTTGTGGCCAGGGTCTGTCGTCTCCTATCTCCGCCGTATGCGTGCTGTTTCCCCATCCGACTACGAACTGAGAGCACCCATGTCCGCGACATAAGTACTCAATTTGTGTCCATCCGTCCTCTATGCGAAAATAGCTCAGACGAACACCATGAGCACATCCCTCGGCAAACACGTCACGCTGACCAAGCCCGACGACTTCGGCAAGCTTCTCGAAGACGAAGGGATCATCTTCACCACGCTCGATAAAGCCGTAAATTGGGCGCGCAAGAGTTCTATCTGGCCGCTCGGCTTTGGATTGGCCTGTTGTGCTATCGAAATGATGTCCATGGCCGCTGCGCGCTTTGACGTCGCGCGATTCGGCGCGGAAGTTTTCCGGCCGTCGCCCCGCCAGGCCGATCTGATGATTGTTGCCGGTCGCCTCTCGCAGAAAATGGCCCCGGTGATCCGCCAGCTTTATGATCAAATGCCCGAGCCCAAGTGGGTTATTTCCATGGGCGCTTGTGCCACTTCCGGCGGCGTCTTCAACAATTACGCCATCGTGCAAGGCTGCAATCAGGTCATCCCCGTCGATGTTTACGTTCCCGGCTGCCCGCCGCGCCCCGAAGCGGTTCTCTACGCCATCCTCCAGCTCCAGAAAAAGATCGACAGCGAGAAGGGCTCCTTTAAGCGCGCCCTGAATCTCGCCTAATCCATACGCTAGCCGCCTTCGTTCGAGTTAGAATCTTTTCATGAACTCGCGTCTTGCGGCCCGCGCTCTTTCACTCGTGCCAGTTTTTCTTGCAGTAACACTTGTATCGTTAAGCTGCGGCGGCGGCGCGACTCTGCAGCCACCTCCTGCCGTCGGCTTCAAGCTCGTCTGGAGCGATGAGTTCAACGGCGCCGACGGCGCCTCACCGGATTCTTCCAAATGGACCCATGATGTCGGCGGCAACGGCTGGGGCAACAATGAACTCGAGTACTACACGAATCGCACGCAAAACTCGCAACTGAAGGGCGGCAACCTCGTCATCACCGCGCAGAAAGAAACCTATACGGGCAGCGACGGCGTTACCCGGAATTACACCTCAGCCCGCTTGAAAACTCAGGGCCTCTTCAGCCACGCCTTTGGCCGCTTTGAGGCGCGCATCAAGATTCCTGCAGGGCAGGGAATGTGGCCCGCCTTCTGGATGCTTGGGAATGACATCGGTTCCGTTGGCTGGCCCAAGTGCGGCGAAATCGACATCATGGAAAACATAGGCAAGGAGCCCGGCACGGTCCATGGATCGCTCCACAGCTCCAGCACCGTCGCCCAAACAAGTGACGCCAGCGCGCCCTTCAGCCTTCCCGCCGGCCAGAACTTCGCCGCTGACTTTCACCTCTACGCCGTCGAGTGGGAACCCGGTAGCATCCGCTTTTACGTAGACTCCAGCCTCTACGCCACGTTTACGCAATCCCAGTGGCCCGCCGGCGGCTCCTGGAGTTTCGATCACCCTTTTTTCATTCTTCTAAACGTCGCTGTCGGAGGCAATTGGCCCGGATCGCCTGACGCCACCGCGGTTTTTCCCCAGGAGATGCTCGTCGACTACGTCCGCGTTTACACGAAACAGTAGAGTTGGATTTCACGTTCGAATTCATCCCGGCTTTGCCAGGGAGGTGTAAACACTCCTTCTTCAGTTTTTTCTCTGCCCACTCTGTGTCTGTGCGTTTAAACTCTTCCTCATTGCTTCTAGCTAAGGAGAGAACTGTCCCATGGTTTCAACACCCAATCCTGCCCGTCAATTCCTTCGCCACACGGTGGCCACCGTCGCGTACCGAGGCGGAAAGGCCTTACGCGGATCTCCGGACCATTTCGCTAGCTTCCACATCGGAGACAAGACGCGCACGCCCTCCCAAATCCTCGCGCACATATGCGATTTGTTTGACTGGGCGCTCTCCATTGCCAAGGGCCAGCAGACCTGGCACGATTCCACTCCACTAACGTGGAACGCCGAAATCGAGCGCTTCTTTGCCTCCATCAAAAAGTTTGACGACTTTCTGGCTTCCGGCGAGCCGCTTGACGGATCAGTCGAAGGAATTTTCCAGGGCCCCGTTGCTGACGCCCTCAATCACGTCGGCCAGATTGCCATGCTCCGCCGCCTCGCCGGCTCCCCCATCCTCGGCGAAAACTATTTCAGGGCCGAAATCACCGCCGGCCGCGTCGGCCCGGAGCAATCCGCCCCTCGCCGCGAATTTGAGTGACTTCCTTATCCCAGATCTGGTCGGTCACACTCAAATCATTTTCCTATACATGAGATAAGAGATATAAGTTGACACACTATGGTTATCTTAGATCGTCTACGCGCTATCCGCGAAAAGAAAGACCTCTCGCAAGGTGACATCGAGAAGCGCACGGGCCTCCTGCGTTGCTACATCTCGCGCGTCGAGAAGGGACACACCGTCCCGAGCATCGAAACGCTGCAAAAAATGGACCGCGCTCTCGAAGTTCCCATGTACCAGCTCTTTTACCACGGGGAAACTCCGCCCGAGATCCCATTGCTCCCGAAAGACCTCTCCTCCGGCGGTGCCGAATGGGGAAGAGACGGTGAGTCCGCGGACTTCTTGCACCGCTTGCGTCAGCTTCGCGGCCGCCTCTCCCAAGCCGACCGCAAACTGATCCTCCACATGACCTTCCAGTTGGCCCGCTGGAAACCAAAAGCCTAGGTGTCTCACCCGACACCCGGGTCACCAACATTATCGGAAACCCAAATCCCTTGGCATAGCATCATAGTGTATGGGTGGTGAACGATTATGCCTGAATACGCGGCTTGGGCGTTCTGGCTAAGCCTGGCTCTCCTGCCTTTCGCGTTTCCAGCTGCGGCACAGTCTCAGCAGCCTCCTATCAGCCCGGGAGCGGGGAGTGCTCAACCGGACCCACAGCGCACCGGGGCATCCGCCAATGAGCAGCCGCCAGATCATCGATTGCCAGGAAGCATCACCGGGACCATTGTCGACCCCACCGGAGCCACCGTTGCTGGAGCGCGGGTTAGAATTTCACATAGAGATCAATCCGCAGAGCAAGAGGCTCTATCTGGCGATGATGGGCAATACTCGCTTCCCAACGTCACTCCCGGACCCTTCCAGCTCACAATCACGTTGGTGGGCTTCACGACGCAGGCTTCCTCGGGAATCCTCCGCTCGGGGGAGAATTACACCGTCCCGCAGATCGCGATGCCTCTTGCTACCGCTGTAACTGAGGTGCGTGTCGTCCCCTCGCGAGTCGAAGTGGCGGAAGATCAGATCAAAGCTCAGGAAAAGCAGCGCGTTCTCGGCGTCGTTCCAAATTTCTATGTGAGTTACGACCACCATGCGGTTCCTTTGGCCCCGAAGCAAAAGTTCGAGCTTGCTTGGAAGACCACGGTGGATCCAGTCTCCTTCGGCGTGACTGGGGCCATTGCGGGAATTCAGCAGGCGCAAAACGATTTCAGCGGATATGGACAGGGTGCGCAAGGTTATGGAAAGCGCTTCGGCGCCTCCTACGCCAACTTTTTAGCGAGCACCTACATCGGAGGCGCAATACTGCCGTCGCTCTTGAAACAGGATCCACGCTATTTCTACAAAGGCGCCGGTAGTAAGCGCTCGCGGGTTTTGTATGCCATTGCCAATTCCGTGATTTGCAAGGGCGACAACGGACACTGGCAGGCAAATTACTCGAGTATCTTGGGGAGCCTGGCCGCAGGGGGCATCTCAAATCTCTACTATCCGGCTAAAAATCGCGACGGAGCGGAGTTAACCTTCGAGAACACCCTGATCGGGATTAGCGAATCGGCCGCCGTCAATCTCCTCCAAGAGTTTTTCATCCGTAAGCTGACACGGAATATCCCCAACTACGAACCGGTAAGCCCCTAAATCACAGCGGAATGCTATCCTGCCACGCTAGTCCCGATTTCAGCCCTCGCTGAAAGTACCGTTCGAGACAGGGAGAAGGCGCGATCATGCTGACGCTGACTAAGACCTGGCTGCTCGGCTTTGCTGTTACTTCATGACCGTTGCGGTTCCGCCAGCCCATTGCAGCACGGTGTCCGGGACAGTGGCCTCTTTGCGGACGTAGGCCATGCCCAGGATGCGCGGCGGGTCCCAGGTCCGCGCCGCACGGGTCACGTAGCCCATTTCTTTGCCGCCAAACGTGAGGGGCGCTTCCGGTTCAGGCACAACGTCACCGGAAAAACCGAGCCGGACGCGCTGACGGTTGACTTGTCCGCGCGACCGCACGCGTTCCACGATTTCCTGGCCGGTGTAGCAGCCTTTGGTGTAGCTGATGTGGCTGTCCTGCAATCCTGCCTCGTGAGGGATTTGTTTCTCGCTGAAGTCGTAGCCGAACCACGGCGCGCCTTGTGCCAGTCGCAGCCCACTGAGCGCGGTGTAGCCTGTTGGCCCGCCGCCGTGCCAGCGAGCAGCATCCAAAAGAACCTGCCAAAGCTCGGCCAGCTTTTCGACCGCAGCGAAGAATTCCGCGCCGGGGACTCCCCCTGGGGAGCGCTTCGTGATCCAGCAGGGAATCGAACCGACAGCTCCCTCGTGACAGGAAAGGTCGTCAAACTTGGTCAGGTCGGCGCCGGAAAGCTCCTTGACGATCGCCGCAGCCTTGGGACCCTCCAGCGCCAGAGTGCCGTAGCGTGGCGTCTCGTCGGTTAGCGTCACGTCATCCATGATGATGTATTTTTCGAGCCATTCGATGAGCCGCGAGCGAATCATGGCGTAGGACACGCAGAGGAGCCGGTTCGCAAACGCATACGTCTCGATCTCCGCGAGAATGTGCCCTTGCGGATTCAGCAGGAGCGAGATGATGCCGTAGTCTGCGGGGAGGTCCTTGATGTTGTTGGTCAAAATAGCATTCAGGTAGCGCACCCGGTCGGGGCCGGTGAACGAGAGATAGGCGCGGTAGCTCTTGTCAATCAGCGCCACGGTCTCCCGTGCGGAACGATACTCGGCGGCCGGGTCGCCAAAGTAATCCGGCAGCGCGCATCCGAACCAGACGCCTATTTTCGCGCCCGCGGCAAGATGTGCCCCCGCAAGGGGAGTGTTCATCGCCGTGCCTGTTGCAGCCGTTTCCAAGGTCGCGCGTTCTCCAGGGTTTAGTCTATCAAAGAGCAATCTAAACTTGAGTCGCGTAAGCGGTTCGCCGCCGCATCTGGCTTCACCTCCAATGATATACTTTCCGCTATGAACGACGGCCGACGCGCGCTCACCGCCGTCAGTGACGGCTTGATTCACATCACCATCCCCGTGGGGATGCTGCAGTGCAATTGCTCAATCATTGGCGATCCCGCGACTCGCGAAGCGCTGGTCGTGGACCCGGGGGACGAGGTCACGCGCATTCTGGACCTAATCGGACGCCACCGGCTGATGGTGAAAGCCATCGTCAGCACGCACGCGCATATCGATCATGTCGGCGGCTTGAGCAAGCTTCATCAATATACGGGCGCCCCCGTGCTGATGCATCGCGACGATTTGCCGCTCTATCAGGCGATGGACGAGCAGGCCGCGTTCCTCGGCGTCATCCCCCCAGACCTCACCGACGTGGATCAGTTGCTGAAAGAGGGCGACGTTCTTCGCTGGGGCGCGTTTGAGGCGCAAGTGATTCACACGCCCGGCCACACGCCGGGAAGCGTTTCGCTGTATCTGCCGCATGACGCTGGAAGAATCACAGCCGCTGCGCCGAAGAAATTCAGCGTTAAAGATGAAGCCGGCGACGATATCGCCATCTCGGATCTCTTAAAGAAAATGGCTGGCCCTGATGACTCACAAGAAATTGCTGCCGCCGGCGAGTCCGAGCAAATTCAGCTGCGCGCCCCGCAACTCTTTTCCGGCGACACGCTTTTTGCCGGGAGCATTGGCCGTACCGACCTGTGGGGCGGCTCCATGGAGCAGATCATGGATTCCCTGCACACTAAATTGATGCACCTGCCGGACGACACTATCGTCCATCCGGGCCATGGGCCCGTCACCACCATTGGTAACGAGCGCCACTCGAATCCATTTTTGCAACCAGAATAGGAATCGAAGGGGTGGGACTTTCGGGGGCGTTCTAGAAATTGCGAATCCGAAAGCCGGCAGTCAAAAAATCGCCGCCCTCAGTTTGTTGATTTTTGTTTCGCCAGGCGCAGCTCTTCCATCACGGATTGCACCAGTTCTTTGGCGTGCACAAGCTCTTGATTGATGATCCGCAGGTCCATCGCCGGCACCGTCGGATTCCGCTGGCTCGTGCAGTAAACGCCGTGCTGGCCCACCAGCACCAACGCATTGGTCAAGCGATCGAGTGACACCGCCAGTCGGCCTCGCTCGCGGCCAAACATCTGCTCGAATTTTTCCAGTTCTTCCTTGTGCTCTTCGAATGCCGACATCGTTTCGTACCCTCTTGACCCGCTCAAAAGAACGCCGCAAAGCGGAGGACCGGAGTTGCACTTCGGGCACACACCGCTCGCTCCAAACTTTACCGCATCGCGCACGCGGAACATAATTTGTGAAGCCGTGAAATTGAGGATTTGGACTCTTCGCGCGGTGTGATTTGAATGCGGCGGTAAACGCCCGGTTCCTGAACGAGCTCGTTAAGGGATTGGGCCGGAGCAACCAAAAATGCGACGTTCCGACCTGGTTCAACACAAGGAGAAGGAAAAAGGCGCCAATACGCGCACCTCTCAGATTGTCTTCGGGGAGAGGCAGCACCTTCTTCGCGTACTCGATTCACTCGAGGGCACAGATCTTCCGATCGCCCGCATGCAACAGGAACGGCGCATCCTCGAAGAATTAATTCACGCGCGCACCCGCGACTTGAATCAAATTAATACCGCCTGGGATGAAAAAATCGGGTTGGTGCTGAGCGCGGATGCAAAACCGGAAATGCTGGAAAAACTTGCCAAGCAGGCGCCGGAGGAGGATTTTTATCTCTTGCGGCTGATTAGCGAGCACCCGCGCGCCAACGCGAAAACGCTGAATAGGCTGGCGAAGCATCCCTACGGGGCGATTCGCGAAAATGTGGCCCGGCATCCCAACGCGGATGCGAACACGCTGACATGGCTTAGCCGCGACCGCAGCCAGCCGCTGTGGTATCTCGTGGCTTTCAATCCCAATACGCCCACGCCGCTCCAGCGGCGTTTGCGCGATCGCTTGAAGCGTCTCGGCGAGAATCAAGCCTCCAAGTAAAACCCGCCGCTAATCTCCATTTTGTTTTGCCGTTGAGTTCTGAACGCTACTCTTTGTGTTCCTCCGCCTCATCACCCAAGCAATTCAGGTTGTGTGCATCTGCCGCAGGCAGAAGATAGTAGAATGCCGCGCGAAACGTGACGGTACTGAGATGGGGACTGCGAGTGGCTGAGAATTTCATGGGGGGTGAGAGCTTACTTTCGGCGGGCTGGCGGCGTTTTGGATCGCAGATCGTGGCGGGATTGGCGATTTCCGCGATGATTCTCGTTCCTTGTTGTTGGCACCGGCGCATCGAGGCTGGGGATCTGCCGAGCCATGTCTATAACGCGTGGCTGGCGCAACTGATTGAGAAGGGGCAAGCGCCCGGCCTGTACATCGCCAAGCAGTGGAACAATATTTTGTTTGACGTCGCGTTGCTGCGAGCGGCGGATTTATTCGGGCTTGCAGCGGCCGAGAAAGTAGTTGTCTCTGCCTGCGTGCTGATTTTTTTCTGGGGAGTATTCGCGTTCGTTCGAACGGTCACGGAACGGCCGCCATGGTTTCTCACGCCGTTCGTCGCTATGCTGGCTTACGGCTTTTCCTTCAACATGGGTTTCCTGAACTATTATTTGTCGCTGGGGCTGGCCTGCTTCGGGCTGGCGATTACCTGGCGGGCGCGGGGATTCGAATGGATCGCGGTAATTTCGCTCGCGTTATTGGCGCTGCTTGCTCATCCGATCGGTTTTCTTTGGCTCGTTGGAACAACCGCGCATATCAGAGTGAGAGAGAAACTACCTGGTTGGTGGAAGTTGGCGACGCCGCTCGCAGCCGCGACTATATTCGCCGCGATTTGCTGGTACGCGTCGCGCCGACCTTCACTCTTTGCGGATTGGGATCGCGGTCCGTTTTATCTTTACAACGGCGCGGATCAGCTGACGCTTTACGGAAGGCGCTATTTCTTTCTTGCTGCGGTTGCGTTTTTGTTTGGCTTGATTTGCGCGGCGATGGATTTCCTTGCGCGGCGGCACGAGAACTCTTTCTGGAAAGCATTCGAATTGCCGCTTGAATTGTACGTGGTGACGTTTTGCGCGACGGCGCTGCTCCCCGAAAATCTGCGCCCCTCGATTTATGGGGGCTGGATTGGCGTGCTCGGTTCACGGCTCACGAGTATTTCCGCGATTCTCGGCCTGTGCTTTCTCGGATTTCTGAAGCCTCGAAGATGGCATCTCGCCGGCTTCGGCGCTTGCGCGATCTTCTTTTTTGCGTTTCTTTATCAGGATACGGCGTTGCTGAACCGACTCGAAGCGAACGCCGAGAAGTTAGTAAGCGATTTGCCCGCGGGGACACGCGTGATCGTAACAGTGCGCGCTCCGGCGGATTCGCGGATTTCATTTATTGGTCATTCCGTCGAGCGCGCCTGCATCGGCCATTGTTTCAGCTATGCGAATTATGAGCCGGCCTCCCGGGAATTCCGCGTGCGCGTTCAGAAGGGAAGTCCGGTGGTCACCTCCTCGACGGATGATGCCGAAGATATGGCCTCGGGGGAGTACGCAGTGGACGACACGGACCTTCCCATGAAACAGATTTATCAATGCGACGCGCGCGATCTGACGAAGCTATGCATCCGCGACCTGCAAGCGGGCGAGACGAACGGACGGATGGGAGTCAAACCGCCTGGTCAGTGAACTGGGGCGCGCGAAGGAACAGGCTGGAGGTTCACTGAATTTGTGATAAGTTTCTTTCGGCCAGGCCCTCTGATTCACGCAAACGGACAGGGAGGCGTACTTTGAACGGAATCGGAGCGATTCTCCCCGCATTGCTATTTCTTGGCATCGCTGGTGCGGCGCGAGTGCCGCCGTCGAGCGGTTGGGTTTCTCTTTTCAATGGAAAAGATTTGACGGGCTGGAAAAACAATGGCGCGGAGAAGTGGGTTGTGGAGCAAGGCACGATCCTGTGCGAAAGCGCTGCCAACAAGTACGGCTACTTGACGACCGAAAAAACGTATCGCGACTTCAACTTGCGCCTCAAGTTCAAGGGGGAGGCGGCAGGCAATAGCGGCGTGTTCCTCCACTCGCGCATTACCGGAAGCAATCCTGAGCACGGCCCGGACATCGAAGGCATACAAGTCGAGGTAGACCCCAGCGTGGGCAAGCATAC
This sequence comes from Acidobacteria bacterium 13_2_20CM_2_57_6, assembly GCA_001917435.1. Taxonomy (GTDB): domain Bacteria; phylum Acidobacteriota; class Terriglobia; order Acidiferrales; family UBA7541; genus Acidiferrum. Next base: position 28,669 of record MNEA01000096.1, on the reverse strand, counting down.
CGGCGGACTCTATGAGAGCGGTGGACGCGGCTGGGTGAAGATGCCGACGGCGGAAGGGGAGCAAGCGCTGAAGCCGGGCGAGTGGAACGACCTCGAAGTATCCGTCCAGGGCGCCCACATCGTGACGCGGCTCAATGGCGTGACGATCGTGGACTTCACGGACGAGGCTCCGAAGTTCGCCGATGGCGTGATTGGACTGCAAATTCATACCGGCGGCGGCGTGAGGATGAGGTGGAAGGATATTTTCATTCAGGAGAAGTAGAAAGCATCGGTTCCCAGGCCAATGCTGCATTCGCCTTCTGAGACGCATCCATGATCAAACGGAATCGTCGAGCCTTTCTTCAAACTTCCACTGCTGCGTTGGCCGCTGGACTGAGCCCCATGGGCGCCGCGTTGCGGGATGGTGTTGCTCACGATGGTCCGCATTCGAATTTCGGCGCAATGCAGTCAGCTCCATCCATAGCGTCCAATGAGGGGAAACAGCCGCTGCGCCTGGGCCTGATTCTGGGCGTCGGCAGGGATCCCAACGATGCTATTGCCAAGGTTCACGATCTTGGCTTGCCGACATGCCAGGCGTTCGTGGACGAGATCGATTCCGTTCTCGCGGGCCGCCTGCGTCAGGCGCTTGACAAATATCAGATTGAGGCCACTTCGCTCGTGGTGGGCGGACCCGGGAAGGAAGTGTGCGATTTCTATGAGGGACCACTAACCATCGGATTGGTTCCACACGAAGCGCGAGAGACGCGCATCGCGCATATCAAGAAAGCGTCAGACTTTGCCAAACAGTGCGGCATCGATGCTGTCCAGACGCACTGCGGATTCATCCCGGAGAATCCCAACGATCCGGTCTATAAGGAAACGATCGCCGCGATGCGCGAAGTCGCTGGATACTGCAAACGCAACGGCCAGAATTTCCGTTATGGAACCGGGCAGGAAACGCCCATAACCCTCGTCCGCGCCATGCAGGATGTGGGACTCGACAATCAAGGCCTGAATTTCGATCTCGCCAACTTGATCCTCTATGGGAAAGCGAATCCGGTTGACGCCATCGAACTGCTCGGCCCGTACGTCCAGGGAATTCACGCCAAGGATGGGCTGTGGCCGACGGGCCCGAGGAAGCTAGGCGAGGAAGTTCCCATTGGGAAGGGTAAGGTGGATTTTCCGCGAATCATTGCGCGCCTGAAAGAGCTGAATTATCGCGGCGCGGTTACCATCGAGCGGGAGATTTCGGGCGCGCAGCAGGTAGAAGACCTGCGAGCGGCGAAGGCGTATCTTGAGAAGCTGATAGGATAGTTGCCGCAACGAAAAGGGAATTGCGTGAGACAAGGAGGATGGGGAGCTATGTCAGCAGATGCGAAGCAGCGATCGAGTAGTTCCGATAAAGTGGACCGCAGGAAATTCATTGGCGCTGCGGCAACAACGGCCGGGATGCTGCTCCTCAAGCCGGAACTGGTGCGCGGAACGGCCGCAAACTCCACGGTGCGCGTTGGATTACTTGGGTGCGGAGGACGCGGCACCGAAGACGCAACCAACATGATCGATACCGGCGCAGCGCGCGTAGTGGCGCTGGGTGATTTGTTCCAGGATCAACTCGACAAAGCGCGCGACAACTTCAACAAAATCCAACCACCCAAGGGCTATCCGGACTTGGATGCTTCGCAACTCTTCGTAGGGCCGCACGCCTTCCAGCAGATCGCCGCTTCGAAGGAAGTGGACGCCATCGTCATCGCCACGCCGCCGTATTATCACCCGCAGCATTTGGAGGCGGCTGCCGCGGCGGGCAAACACGTGTATCTCGAAAAGCCCGTGGCCGTGGATGTGCCCGGAGCTATGAAGGTGATGGATATCGGAAAGCGCGCCCAGGGGAAGCTAAGCCTGGACGTGGGTTTCCAGATTCGCGATTGCCCCCCGTTCGTTGAAATGGTGAAGCGGATTCACGGCGGGGCGCTGGGCAAAATCATTTGTGGAGAATCGCACTATTTCGCGGGCTACCTGGACCGGCCGGCCTGGCCGGACGCCACGCCCGTTGAGCGCCGCCTTCGCAATTGGGTCTATGATCGCGTTCTTTCCGGCGACATCATCGTGGAACAGAATATTCACGTGATCGATATTTGCAATTGGGTGTTGAAGGCGCATCCGCTGAAAGCTTCCGCGAGCGGCGGACGCGCCGGGCGCCCCGCCGACGGAGACGTCTACGGAAACTACGACGCGCTGTTCCATTATCCCGATGGGGTGGACGTTACTTTCAGCTCCACGCAGTTTGCCAAAGGCTGGTGGGAAGTCACCGAGCGCTTCTTCGGTACGAGAGGGACTTCGCAGTCTCCATACACCGGGCCGCTTGGAATTTGGGGTGACGAGCCGTGGCAGGCGGAGGGCACTCCCGCAAAAGACGCCGGCCAGGCGTTTTCCGCAACCGGGAAGTTCACCTCGAATCTGGAGTTTGCGGACCGCGAGAAGAAAAAAGCATTTGTGGACAGCATTACCAGCGGGAATTTCCACAATCAGGCCGACAAAGGCGCGGAATCCGCACTTTCCTGCATGATGGCGCGCACGGCTGCCTATACGGGACGCGAGATAACCTGGGAAGAAACACTGAAATCCCGCGAGACCTGGGATCCGAAGATTGACCTGAATAAATTGCGCTGAACCGCGATTTCGGCTCTCGTTTGTTTCCTCGGGACAGATTCCGATGCCAGCTTGTGCCGGAAGGGAATCCGCGTTTCGAATACTCCTCTGAGGTGTCTATGTTCATGGAAAATCCTTCACGTCGTGAATTTCTGAAATCCAGCTTGACCGTGGCTTGCTCGACCAGTCTCGGTGTGTGCGGCGCTGCGGAGCTTCTTACAGCTTCACCCGCATCAAGCGGCGTGGCCCCGGCTCCATCTCCCGCGCCCTTGCCGATCAAGAAGGGCGTGCTCCTCGACATGCTGCCTGCCAAGCTGAGCTATGCAGATCGCATGAAAATGGCGCGCGACGTGGGGTTCGAGGTGGTCCAAGCGCCCACGACGCCCGACGAGCACGAGGCCGAAGAGATAAGAAAAGCCGCTGACGGCGCGAGCGTGCGCATCGATTCCGTGATGAACATGGACCATTGGCAGTACCCGCTTTCTTCGAGCGATCCCGCAGTCGTGGAGAAGAGCCTGGCGGGAATGCGCACGTCTCTGCAAAACGCGAAACTCTGGGGATCGGATGCCGTGCTGCTGGTGCCTGCCGTCGTCAATCCGCAAACCTCGTATCGTGACGCGTGGAGCCGCTCCCAAAAGGAAATTCGCAAGCTCCTGCGGCTCGCCGAGGAATTGAAAATTGTCATCGCCATCGAAGAGGTCTGGAACAAATTTCTGCTGAGCCCGCTTGAGATGTCCGCGTACATCAAGGAATTTCAGAGCCCGTGGATTCAGGCGTGGTTCGATGTCGGGAATGTGCTGCTGTACGGCTATCCGCAAGACTGGATTCGCACGTTGGGGAAGAGCATCGCCAAGGTCCACCTAAAAGACTTCAAGCGCAGGGAAAATGGCTACGAGTGGGTAAACCTCGGCGACGGCGATGTGGATTGGGAAGCCGTGCGCGAAGCCTTCCGCCAAATCGGCTATGCGGGAAGCGCCATTACCGAGCTGAAAGTCGGGGACGAGGCCTACCTCCGCGACGTGAGCCGCCGCGTCGACCGCCTGGTCCTTGGCCGGACGTAGAGCGAGGGTCATCCTTACAGAGGAGGTGCCATGGTGTTCGCACGCAAAGAACCGATCACGCGACGTGAGCTTTTGCGCGGGGCCGAAGCCGGAATGATTGGGTTGGCCATACGCGCCGGCACCGGAGGCGCGCAACCATCGGCGACCATCGTCCGGTAACCGCTGCGGGCACGTGGATTACTTCCGAGTGCGCTGTCGCTCGGGCGAGCATTTCATCGGGAATGGGGAAGGAATTCCGCTGGCAAAGGATTCTCCGGTCCCTCTTCCTGCCAGTAAATCGTGAGAATCCACCAGCGCGTTCCGTCGGAAAACAGTTGAAAGCTGTTAATTCCCCTGGCGAAAGGCATAACGTCCTTCGCATCGTGTCTCGATTCGTACGTGCTAAACGCTTGCAGAATGTTGCCCCACTGTTCAGTGTGCCGCGCGATTTCATTTTCAATAACGTCGTAAGCCACCGCAATAATGGCATCAGGCGAAGCTACATCCGCCGGGTTTGCCGCAGGTGGTGCAGCCGTCGGTGGGGGCGTAACGACGGTTTGCGGCGGGGCCTGGTTTTGCGCAAGACTCGTGCTTACACACAGTTCAAAGCACAGTCCAACTAAAGCCATAAGCTGCATTCGCGACATCGTAGTCCTCTTGGAACACCACCTTGCGTCAGAGTCACGCAGGAAGCTTTTTCACCGCCGTTGTGATTGGACGCAAGGCTATCGTGTTTAGCCTGAATTTTCTTTCTGATCTCGAAAACCGCACCATAATACACGAGTCATTATCGTTCGAGATATCGTGAAGCGATTTTCATGCGGAGCATTCACAACGCACCGGTCGCAGACGACGCGAGGCGTTGGGCGCAGGTGGTCCTGAGCTCAAATCTCGGCGCCCCGATCATTCACTTTTTCCCGTTAGAGGTGTTTGCGGAAGTGGATCCGGCTGCGGAGCCTTGGCTCTGCGGGGTAAGCGGAAAACCGTCGGGTTTGCGATGTCGTCAGGCTGTCGGATGCTTCAGAATGTCCGCCAAACCGTGCAAGCGTGCCGAGTTTGCCGGACTCTTCGCCGTGGCGGCGCTCTTCTCCAACGACGGTGCCATGCTTTTCAGCTTCGCCACTTTGCCCTTGCTCATGTGCGAGCTCTCAGCGCTTTGGATCGCCTTCTGCAGCGCTGCAACTTGGTCCGCTGGCAAAGCCTGCGACCGCCACAACTGGTCCAGATACGCCTTTGCCACGACCAACTGTGCGGGCCATTCGATCTTCTGTTGGTTCTGCACATTCAGCTCAGACACCCGAACCGTCTTCGCAGCGTCGATTTCGTTCTGCGTCAGCAACTTGGTCGGCATCAGTTCAAAGACGTCCAGCCCGCGCGCAATCTCCGACGCGTAAATGTAGCCGTTGTACCAATACGCTGACCAGTCGCCGCCCAGAACAAGCATCTTTGGATCAATCGGCCCGCGATCGAAGTAGGCAATCTCGAAGGGTTGCGCCGGGTCGGTGAAGTCCACAATCGAGACACCGCCCTGATACCAGGCCTGCACTTCGATGTCGCGGCCAGGGACGGGAATCAGCGAGCCGTTATGCGCCACACAGTTCTCACTGTCACCCTGTGCGGCGGGCAACTTGTAATAGTTTGCGAAACTCAGCTTATTGTCCTTCAGCTGGAAGATCGCATCCGCGCCCCACTTGTTCGGATCGTTCGCACGGCACCGCGCACCCAGTCCGCCGCCCCACTCGTCGGTAAACACGACTTTGCTCCCATCGTTCGAGAACGAAGCCGAGTGCCAATAGGAATAGTTCGGATCATTTACCGCATCCACGCGCTTCGGATGTACCGGGTCCTTGATGTCGAGTAGGAGTCCATTTCCAGAGCAGGCGCCCGCCGCCAACCCAAGCGCCGTGTACACCGTGATGTCGTGACATTGGTTCGTGTCCGCAGGCTTCTCGCTGCCCTTCTTGCCATGCGTGCCGCCGTTGTTCAGGCCGTTCAGCGCGCCCGTTCGCGGGTCGATGAATACCCGAGGGCTAGAGACTACCTTCGCGTCCTGCGGCGCGGCCACTGGAACCTTGATCACGTCGATCCGAAATAGCGCCGTATTCGGGTCTTTGTCCGGTTGTTCGCCCGAGCATCCAGCCAGTTCTTCCGTTTGACGCACAAACGATGTGCCCGAAACGTAGATATAAACGTTGTCTTTGTCGTTCGGATCCGTCACCAGAGTATGCGTATGCGATCCGCGGCACGTCTGCACCGCCGCGACTTGCTTGGGATTCTTGATATCGGAAATATCGAAGATCCTCACGCCGCGGAAACGGTCCTTTTGCGCTGCTGGCGGACGACGCTTTTTTTCTTTCTCCTCCCCTGCGGGCGCGGGAGGCTCCGGTGGAAAGCCCTGCGCGCCGCAATCCAGTCGTCCATTCGGCATCTCTACCGACATGAACAGCAGATTTTTATACGCCGACACATCACCTTGCCCGCCCGGGCAGACCAGCGAAGTCAGCAGCGTGGCGTTCGCTGGATTTGAGATGTCAAAAATATTCACTCCATAGAAATTCCCTTGAAACAGGTGGTTGCCCTGGAACGCCAAGTCTGAGTTCGAGAAAGCCAGCTGTGCGATGACCAACTGCATCGGCTTCGGAATTTTCGAGCTGTTGCCTATCCTGAGTTGGCCAAAAATCTTCTGCACCTTCGGATCATCAGGATCAGAGGACCCCAGTTGAAACGCGTCAGGCTTCTTGAGCAGCAGGAGGTGCCTGATGCCCACCGACGCTTCGCCCGCGTCATACAGCCCCGGCTGCAGCTTGGCTCGCGGATCGTTCGCATCCGACCCCGTCATCCCCGGCGGCAGTGATGGGGCCGGTTCCGGAGCAAACGGATTCTCCTCTTCCTCCTCGGGTTCCTTCGCGGCCGGCGCGGTTGCAGACTTCTGGGCCTCTGCCTGGGCCTGAGGCGGGGTTGCAGGCGTCTGTGCCTGCATCCGTCCCACACCGAAACAGAGAATAAGCGCGGCCCCAAATACACACAGCGCAAGACTGGGAACTCGTTTCATCGTTTCTCCTCTAAAGTTTTCTCCAACATAGTCTGCATAATCCTGATCTCCGCCCGTTGCCCGCTGTCCACATCCGTCGCGAAGTTGAAAAGCTCGGCATCCTGCCCCGCGCCCGCGGTGTCAAACAAATCCTTCACCATGGTCAGCGCACCGCCGTGGTGCTGAATCATTCCTGTCAAAAATAAGTGGTCGAACTCGGCGCCTTTCGCCTTCCGCAGCGCGTCCATCTGCTCCGGCGTAAGCATGCCGGGCATAAGATGCATCGACTCGTGGGATATGTCCATGCCCGGCATCGCCATGGAGAGTGGTTCTCCCCGAGCCGCCAGCCACCGCCGCATAAACTTGATTTCATCCGACTGCGAGCTACTGATTCGCACCCCCAGCAATCGCAACTCCTTGTTTTCCGCATGCGACGGAATCAGCGCCGTCATCTCCACTGCTTGCGCATGATGCATGATCATGTCCTGCATGAACTCCACATCCGCTTGCGACCGCGGCGGCAGGGTGCCCCTGGTCGATGGTGGCAGCATCTTGCTCGGCTTACCGGGCGCACCCGGCTGCACCACAACAGGCTTCGCCGCATCAGTCTGCAGTGAACGCACACTGGAGCAGAAGAAATCTGCTGGAGCGCTTACGGCGAGCAACATGCCACACAACACCGCAGATCCCCTTGCAGAGTGAAGCCGATAGGAATTGCGAAGTCGAATCTGGGAAGTGGACGCGCAGAGGTTGTGCACGAAATCAGCGGCCCCGACTTGTTCCACAAATTCCAACATGGGCCTTAGCCGGCTATTCCGAGCTATTTCCGCGAACGAGCGGTAGAAGTGTGTAATTCTTGGCCAGGGTTTGCTCTTTTCCTTGTACACGGTGGACTAATCCTATGTCAGATTTCGCCAAATTAAAACGGGCCTCCGGTCAGTGCTTGGAAGTCGGCACCGGACATCGATAAGAGCGAAGGCGTTGTCAAGAGACATTACTTAACATTACTTCGCGGCAATGCTTTGCAGCACCGCGTGGTTGCCAGAGAGTGGAGGGCGAAGACTCTGCAATTACGGTTGGGCAGGTGCAATTTCCTTGTCCTTTCAGTTTCTGGTTTTTGCCCTGTATTATGCGTATTCGCGGCGAGCGCTTCCAGTTGTCCTAGCGCACGGCTTCTTCGACGTTTACGGAATGCTGCGGCTCCTGGGTAGTTAGCTCCGCTTTGAATGACCGCTCCCAACTCCCGACAAGTCCTAACCGGAGCAGTGGGCTTGTTGGGCTCCAAGCCGGACCGCGTCCAGTCTGCGTTAGGATAGCGGCCTCGTTCGCGAACGTGCTGCCAGGTACATCGCTGTGCGGGCCAGCCGGCCAGGCTGCTGGAAGACAAATTGGCTCTTGCAGCAGTCCAATATCTGGTAGAATTGGCCGAAGGTGAGAGACAATGTTGCCACTTCATCTCCAGCCTCAAAGTCACGTTCCGCTGTACATCCAACTTCGCGATCAACTGCGCGCCCTCGTGCACGCAGGCGATTTGCGTCCCGGCGACCGCATTCCGGCTAGCCGTGAGCTTGCCACCATGCTCGGCGTTCACCGCACGACGGTGGCGAATGCTTATGCCGAGCTTGAATCCGAGGGCTTGATTCAAGGTCACGTGGGACGTGGCACGTTCATCAAGGGAAATGGCAACGGCCTGAAGATCACGCCGCCTGCGCCTCCGGTCCTGAATGGCAACGGCGGAATCCGCTGGGAATTGCTCTTTGCCGATGAACGCGGAGAAGAAATCCTGAGCCGGCTCACCGCCAACGTGCCGGAAAATGCGCTTTCTTTTGTGATGGCGCGCCCGGCGGAGGAGTTTTTTCCCATCGAAGAATTGCAGATGTGCGTGAACGCCGTGCTGCGCCGTGAAGGTGCAGAAGTGCTGAATCTTGGCCCGTCCGATGGCTATCCGCCGTTGAAAGCAGCGCTGCTTGAGCTGCTGCATCACGACGGCATCGCCGCCAAAGATGAAAACTTGCTCATCACCGATGGCTGCCAGCAGTCGTTTGATTTGATCAGCAAAGCATTTGTCCGCCCCGGCGATTCCGTGATTATGGAAAATCCGACGTACCCGGGAGCTGTCGCAATTTTCCACGGAGCGCGCGCACGATGCTTGAGCGTCCCTATGAAAACGCATGCCGAGCCGGGCACACCGCTGGGACTGGATCTGGAAGCGTTGGAAGCGACGCTGGCGGCCAATCGCGTTAAGCTCATCCTGTTGACGCCGGACTTCCATAATCCGACGGGAACGTCGATGCCACTCGCATCGCGGCGTAAATTGCTGGAGCTGGCCGCGCGCCATCAGGTTCCGATAGTGGAAGATCACATTTATGCGCGGCTGCACGCGCGCGAGGAACGCATTCCTTCGCTGAAGCAGCTCGACCGTTCGAACCTGGTCATTCATATCGACAGCTTTGCAAAAGTGGCGTTTCCCGGTTTGCGGGTCGGATGGATTGTCGCTCCCGCTGCGGCGATAGAACGGCTGCGGGTGGTGAAACAGACGACCGATCTGCATACCGACCAACTTGCGCAGGCTACGCTCGCGGAGTTTTTGCGGCGCGGGCTTTTCAGCAAGCACGTCGCCAAGATGCGCAAGGTTTACACGTCGCGGCTGACGGCGTTGGATGAAGCCCTGCGAAAACATATGCCCGAAGGAACCCGCTGGACGCGCCCGGAAGGCGGCATGTGCCTGTGGCTGGAACTGCCGCCGGGATTCGATGCCAGCGAATTGCTCATTCACGTGAAAGAACGCGGCGTGCTGTTTGCGCCGGGACGGTATTTCTACGTGCAAGCGCCGTTGCCGAACACGCTGCGGCTGGGCTTCGCCAGCCTGGATGAAAAGCAAATCGCGCGCGGCGTCGCCACGTTGGGAGAGTTGCTGAAGATTGAAATGCGCAAGCGGCAGCGCGGAGTGCGCAGAGCGGAGCGCAGCCGCGTGGCGCTGGTGTGAAAAGATTTGGTGTACAAAGCCGCTGAAGATTAGGCGGACGAAAAAGTTTAGAACCGAGAGGAGACGTGAAATGGACGCGAAGAAAGCGGATGGAAGGAGCAACGGAACGAAAGGATCGAATGAGTGGCGCGTGAAAGTCGGCCTGGCCGAAATGCTCAAAGGCGGCGTAATCATGGACGTAACGAACGCCGAGCAGGCCAAGATCGCCGAAAAAGCCGGCGCGTGCGCGGTGATGGCGCTGGAGCGCGTGCCCTCGGATATTCGCAAAGAGGGCGGTGTTGCGCGCATGGCGTCGATCAAAGTGATTCGCGAAATCATGGCCACGGTCACCATTCCGGTGATGGCCAAGGTGCGCATCGGGCACTTCGCGGAAGCGGAAGTGCTGGAAGCGCTGGAAGTGGATTTCATCGACGAGAGCGAAGTGCTGACGCCGGCCGATGAAGAGAATCACATCTGGAAGCACGATTACCGCGTGCCGTTTGTTTGCGGCGCGCGCAATTTGGGTGAAGCGCTGCGGCGCATCGCGGAAGGCGCGGCCATGATTCGCACCAAGGGCGAAGCTGGTTCCGGAAACGTGGTGGAAGCGGTCCGGCACATGCGCGCGATTGTCAGCCAGATGAAAAAGTTGACCACCATGCGCGACGACGAACTGATGCACGAGGCGAAAGAACTGGGCGCGCCTCTCGAATTGATCCGCCAGATCGCCAAGACCGGCAAACTGCCAGTGCCCAATTTCTCGGCGGGCGGTATCGCCACTCCGGCGGACGCGGCGCTGGTGCGTCGCCTGGGAGCGGAAGCGGTGTTCGTCGGATCGGGAATTTTTAAATCCAGCGATCCCGAAACACGCGCAAAAGCCGTGGTGAAAGCGGCGACGCATTTCGAGGATGCCAAAGCCGTGCTCGAAGCGCACGAGGAACTGGGCGAAGCGATGCGGGGATTGGATGTCCGCCAGATGGAAGAGAAGGACATGCTTTCGACGCGCGGATGGTGAAGAAACAATTCATCAGTTTTTATGGAATGGGATTCGGAGCAGCGAAGTGAAAATCGGGATTCTTGCGGTTCAGGGCGACTTTGAAGCGCACGCGGCGATGCTGCAGCGGCTCGGTGCGGAAACAGCAGAGGTGCGGACTCCTGCGCAGCTCGAGGGCTGTGACGGTCTGATTTTGCCGGGCGGGGAGAGCACGACACAATTGCAGTTCCTGCAGGAAGAAGGCTTGGCGGATGCGATTGAGAAATTCGCGAAGCAGGGTGGAGCGATTTTTGGGACCTGTGCTGGAGCGATTCTGCTTGCAACAGAAGTGAAAAATCCCAAGCAAGATTCCTTGAAATTATTGGACATGACCGTACTGCGGAATGCCTACGGGCGCCAAATCGCCAGCGACGTAGTCAGCGGCCCAACAAAACTGAAGAGCGAGCCGCTCGAAATGGTTTTTATTCGCGGACCTATCATTGAGCGCTCCGGGCCGGGAGTAAAAGTTCTCGCGGAGTACGCCGGCAAACCCGCGCTGGTGCAGCGCGACCAGATCATGGCGGCTACGTTTCATCCCGAATTGACAGACGACACCACTGTGCATGAACATTTCCTCGGCCTTGCCGCCGCGGGAGTGAGCCAAGCGGCGGGCAGCGCAAAGTCCTAATCGTGGGAAAAGAACAGAAGGCAGATTCTGGTGCCCGGCGTTCCAGCCGGACGAGTGTGCTATTCGTGTGCATTGGCAACGCCTGCCGGAGCCCCATGGCGGAAGCGATCGCGCGCTATGACGCCGCCGATGTGATCGAACCCTCCAGTGCGGGCCTGATCCCGCTGGGTTACATTGCCGAGCAAACGAAGGACACATTGCTGCAGAACGGCTACTCTCCGAACGGTTTGACCTCCAATGCACTCACGCGCGAAGCTGCCGATGCGGCGGACATCATCATCAACATGACGGGCACGCCCATCGAAGATACCTTCTGGGATCACGATAAAGTCGAAGACTGGATTGTGCAGGATCCGTATGGCGACACGCCGGAAACCTATCAGCGCGTATTTGAAGGCATCCGGCGGCGCGTGAACCAACTGGCTCTGGGCCTGAGAGAGAGCCGGCAGAACAAAACGGCGACAAGATAGGGGCTGCATTGCGTCGAGAAAAAACCAGCGTATCGCAGGAAGACTATCTGAAGGCCATCTGGGAAATGCTGGAAGAGGACCAGATGCCCATCAGCGCGCGGCTCGCCGAGGAGTTGAACGTGACTCCGCCCGCCGTGACCGCGGCATTGAAGCGCATGACGCGCGATGGCCACGTACGCGTGGAACGCAGCGGGCGAATCGAGCTGACGCAAAAAGGCCGCAAGCGAGCGGACCATCTGGCGTTAAGGCATCAGCTCGCGGAGATGCTGTTGACCGAGGTGATCGGACTGTCGTGGGCGAAGGCTCACGACGAAGCCGAGCAACTGGAACACGCGATTTCTCCGGAAGTGGAAGCGCTGCTGCTCAAGCGATTTGGCGACAAAAAGAGCTGCCCGCATGGCGTCCCGATGCGCGGGGGAATTGCCCAGCTTCGGAAGCAAGGTGCGGTGCTGCTCGCCGATTTGCGTGCCAAGGAAGCGGGTGAGATCCTTTGCGTTTACGAGAAGGACGCACAATTTCTGGAATTCCTCGACGGGCTGCACCTGCGGCCTTCGACCACCGTGGAAGTACTAAAGCGCGAGTACGATGAAACGATGACGCTGCGCTCCAATGGTAAGACGATGCACCTGGGAAAACCTGCCACTAGCCGAATTTGGGTTCGGCGGCTTGGCGCGTGAGGAGGAGTTGCCTTTTGCGTGATGCGTGCCCCGTGGTCCGCGCCCCGCGATCCGTAGAAGATTTAAGATACCCCCGGTGTTTCATGTAAGTGTCCCATAGGGCCTCCGGCCCGCGAAACCTCAGGAAAGCCCGTACAGTGCAAAAAATGCCCATTCCCGCGCTACGTCCTTTGTTTTTAGGTCAGCCGTGATTGCGACCCTGCGTCTTTCGACCCTGAAGGCACCATGCAGAGGAGACAAGGCGCAAAATCGGGGGGCTGAGAGAAGTTAATCCGTGCGCTGCTGCACTTGCCGCCACGCTTCCTGCAGGCCGCGAGCGGCAATCTGTTGTTCAAGTTCGGCGATTTGGATCGCCTCGGGGGATGTGTCGAGCATGGAGCGAATGTCCCTCAAGTGCTTCTCCGAGCCGCCTTCCCGGTAGTATTCGAGCTTGCGCACGATGACATACTCGGGAGGGGCAACGACGAGCTCTTGACCCTCCACTTCCAGCTTCCGCGCCCGCATCAGTCCCCAAGCGTGCAACGGATCTCGCCCGCTCAGATACACGTCCGCTTTGAAACCGGTCTCATGGTGAATAATATTGAAGTGTCCGCGCTGTTCACGCACCGCTTCCACGGCAATAACCTCGGTCGGCGGACAGTAGAACTCTGCCGGCGGGAATACCTCGGGCAGCCGGGCAATGTGCGCTCGATCCAGCACCACGATCAAATCCACATCATGGGTCAAACGCGGCTCGCCGTAAATGATGACCGCCACGCTCCCACTGACCATGTAGGGTACGCCCAGCGTGTTCAGCCGCTGGGTGAACATCAGGAAGAGGTTAGCCTCGGGCATACAAGAAAATGTTGCGAACGGCTTGACGGATGGCTTCGTCGGTCCAATCCGGGTGCTGCGCGCGCAAGGCAGCCTTCTTTAGTTGCCGGGCCGAATAATACAGCCGTTCGGCTGCCCGCAATTTCTGCGTGGGCGACATTGCTTGCAGCACCTGGTGCGCTTCGGTTTTCATCGGGCAAGCAATTATAGCTGTTTACTTGCGCTCGTCGAGGAGGGCTTTGAGGCGGGCATAGCCGGCGCGGCTTACGGGCAAACGCGTGCCGTCGGTGAGAATGGCCAGGCGGCTGTCCTTGCCGTACGGCTCGATGCGCACAACACGTTCGAGATTCACAATGTAAGAGCGATGGATACGGACGAAGCTGTCCGGGTTGAGGCCGGTCTCCAGTGCGGCGATAGTTTGCTGCTTGAGGTGCTTCTTGCCTTGAGTGGCCAGCGCCACGTAATCGTCCTGGGCTTCCGCATAGTCGAGCTTGCTAACGGGAATCAGCGTAACTTTAGTGCCGTCCTTCACCACAAGGCGTTCCAGAAATTGCTGCGGCGGCCGGGCGGTGGCAGCGAGTTCGTGCGGCGACGTCATTTTCGCGCCCAAGCGGCTTTTCACTCTTTCCAGTGCGGCCTCGAAACGTTCGCGTCCGATGGGCTTCAGCAGGTAATCAACCGCGTGCACTTCGAACGCGCGCATGGCGTACTGGTCGTAGGCGGTGGTAAAAATCACGGAGACGTCCGTGCCGATCAGCTCGAGAACGTCGAATCCGGTCAGCTTGGGCATTTGCACGTCGAGAAAGATCAGGTCGGGCTGATGTTCTGCAAAAGCTTTGGCCGCTTCGAAGCCGTTGGCGCACTCCGCAAGAATTTCGACCTCGGGGTGGGATTGCAGCAATTCGCGAACAACGTGACGCGCGAGTTCCTCATCGTCCACAATGAGTGCGCGAATCTTTTTGCTGGGCGCACTCATTTTGGTGACGCTCCTGATTCCGCGGGCAGAGACAGTTGGACGCGGAAACAGTTGCCCTCCGCGCTCACTTGCATGCTGGATTGTTTCTCATAGCGGCCCTCGAGCCGGCGGCGAACATTGAGCAGGCCAAGGCCGCCGCGTCGAACGGAAGTGGACTCGGCATCAAACGTATTCTCGATGGTGATGGAAAGCCGCCCATCCTGAGACTGGCAAGCCACGCGGATGGTTCCGCCTTCCGGGAGATTCGCGATTCCATGCATTACGGCGTTTTCCACCAGCGGTTGGAGCAAGAGCGGAGGAATCAGCAGGGCTTTGGACTCTTCGTGAATGGCTTCTTCGACGTGCAACCGGGAGCCGAAGCGTACCTTTTCAATGGCCAGGAAACGCTCGAGCAAGGCAAGCTCTTCGGAGAGGCGAATCGTGCTTTTTTCGCCGAGGCCCAGAGTCATGCGCAGAAATTCAGCGAGCAGGATGCACATTTCGCGGGCCTTTGCGGGATCGACGCTAGTGAGCGCGCTAATGGAGTTGAGGCTGTTGAACAGAAAATGCGGATTTACCTGAGCCTTGAGGGCTTTCAATTCGGCGTCGCGGGCAAGGATGCGCGCTTCGACCGCCTGGGCTTCCGCGTGGCGCGACTCTTCCATGGCGATCAGCACGTAGTGGAAGGCGACGGAAAGCAGGTAGAGAAGGATTCCGACGGTGAAGACGGTGTTCAGCTGGGACTGGAATTGACGACTAAGGGCGGCAAATTGTTCGGGGCTGAGAATAGCGTAGGAGATAGCTCCGCTAACCCGAGTCCAAACGAAACTCATTAAGACGGCGGCGATCAAATGTGTCAGCAGGAGGCGGATGAAACTGACTTTGCCCAGGGGAGTGGCGCGACAGGGGTACCATGCCGAGAGACAGAGAAGAGCGTAGAACAAATAGACGGCCACAGCGAGAACAGTTGCTTGCAGCCAGCCGAGTGCGCCGCGAGTCGCGAGGACGTAGGCCGACGTGGCAGCGAGCGGGACCCAAGCGAGCAGGTAAAGTCCCAGGCGGTTGCGCGTGAGCAGCGGGTGCATCGCAAGGGCTCAGTTCTTGATTTCCAAACCGCCGAAGATGACCGCGCCGGTAATCACCAGCATTTTGATGTTGGAATTCGCGGGATCACCACTGCGGGAGGTGCGCGTCTTATCTTCGATTCCACCGAAAATGGGCGCGCCGCGAAAGGCCACCTGCCAGTTGGGGGGAACGCGAACTTCCACTCCGCCGAAGATAGCAGTGATGGCCAAAGTGGCTTCACTGCCTTGTATGCTGGCCTCGGTGAGATCCAGCTCGATGCCGCCAAAAATGGCGGTGATATCGCCACCTTGAAAATCCTGGCTGGTCATGCGGCGCTCCAGACCGCCGAAGACGACGGCCTCGTTTAGCGTAGTGCGCGGATCGCCTGTTGCGGATGAGGGAACCGCAGGTTTGGAACCCCACTGAAATGAGCCCCACATGACAAAGAGGCCGAGGGCGATGAGCATCATGGGCCAAAAGGTGGCCCAGCCAAAGTGGGTGATGCCTAGTTCATTGAGTTCCAGAACGACGCCCGCAAACGCCAAGAGAACTCCCCAGGCGCGGCGTTGGGACATGAAGTTCAAAACGCCCGCCAAAATCACGAGCATGGGCCAGAAGCGCCAAAGGCTGCCGATGGAAATGACTCCCAGGTGATCGAGAAGGAAGGCGAGGCCGATTAAGACGAAGATGCTGCCCGTCACGATGCCGCCGCGTCCACGACCGCGAAGATCTATGCCAACCACCAGCGGCCGACGCTGCGACCTCTGCGTTTGATCAGCGCCTTGGAAGCGGGCATGAATGCTGCGATGAATCTGGTCGTGAAGTTCATCCTTGAACTTTTTCGGGTCGAAATTTTTCTCGTCGCTCACATGCTTCTCCTGTATCCCCCGTGGCGCCTGTATCTTCTTGCCCTCATGAGTACAGTTCCGTTGCGGAAGAGCGCGCCCTTGCGCGGGGGCTAGCGAGACGGCCCGCGAATCCGCTTTTCAGCAATCCTGCTCCGATGGCGACAACGATGAGCGGCCAGAATGATACCAAGTTCTGCCGAAGACCCGTCAGAAACGCGTCGTGCTCGAAAGTGTAGACCTGAACGGCATGCATTCCGGCGAGGCCGAGTGCAGGGACGATTCCCAGAGCTTCGCGCGCTGAAATCCCGGCAAAATTGTTGATGCAGGCGGCCATCCCCTCCAGATTGGCAAAGAGAAAGACGAGGCCGAGCGCAAGGAGAAGCGCTCCGGCGATGGATTTCAGGCTCTGTGAAGATGCTTGCCGCGCCACCATGTTAGCCTCCCGAGGGGCCATTCCTTGCCCCAACGCAAGAATAGGGACCCCTCGGGGGGAGTGCATCCAAGATTCGGCCAAACGCCGGGATTCACCGGCGAATGGTGGGTGGGAGAGGGGCAATAGCGGCCAAGAATCAATGCATTTGGCCTGTTCGAATTGTTCGAATAAGAACGCTTGCAAAATGGGCAAATTCGCAATAGCGTATGCGGCACGCCTTGGGACCTCCACCTGCAAACTCTTGTCCGCGGGTTGCCAGGAGATACGGAATGACCGCTACGATGGGCAGAGCTGCCCGCAATCATGCCGAGCGATGGCGCTGGGTGCTGTATGTGGCGCTGGCGATATTCGGTGCACTGCTGACTTTTGTCGGCGCCAGGGCGCAGCAGAAGGCCACGGACGAGGCCACGTTCCGCAAGCTTATCGACAGTTATTGCGCCGCCTGGAGTACGGGAAATGCGGATGCTCCGGCGAAGTTCTACGGCAAGGAAGATGGACTTGTATTTTATGATGTGGCGCCCTTTTCGTATCACAGTTGGAAGGAATACCACGAGGGCGTGCAAAAGGAGTTCTTGGAGGGCGCGTCGGAGATCAAACTGACGGCGGGCAAGGATTTGAAAGTGAGCCGCCGCGGGACGATCGCGTGGACGACCGTGCCCATGCATTTGATGGAGAAATCGAAGAAGGATGGCAAGACTACGGAGATGGAACTCCGGTATACCGGAATTTGGGAGAAGCGCGGAGCGAACTGGGTGCTCGTTCACGAACATCTTTCCATTCCGGCGGCCGGGAGCTAGAGTCTTGACTACGAGGGCTGGGCGATTCGCCCATGGCGCAAGAAATGTTCAAGACATTGCAATACTACTGGAATGCGGCGCAGGGTTATCGATTCAAACCTTGGGAAAGTCCCTACATCCGCTGGCGCTTTGAGACGTTCCTTGGAAAAGAAGCCGCCAATCTGACAGCGAGCAAGTTCTTTCATCTTGCCTGGAAGTACCGCGAACACATGGAACGGTTCGTGGATTGGGCCGCTGAAAGAAATCGCTTCCAGCGGCGGCGCCACGCCCGAAGGTCAAGTATCCTCCTCAACAAGCCGGAATGACTCGCGCTGAGTCGTCCGCCCGGAGGTATAATGCTGTTTGGGAGGAGGATCCGTGGAAGAGCTGAAGATCCTCCAGAAGACGGAACAGTTGCACGAGGCCCGTTGGTGGGAGCTAGAACCTTCGGGGAAGGTGCACTGCTATCTTTGTCCGCGGCATTGTCACATCGGGTCAGGCCAGGCGGGCTTCTGCTTTATCCGCATCAATCAAGACGGGAAACTCTATAGCCTCGGTTACGGCGCACCTGCTGCTTTGCAAGTCGATCCCATCGAAAAAAAGCCGTTGAATCATTTTTTGCCAGGCACACGCGTTTTCAGCATGGGGACGGCGGGCTGCAACATGGGCTGCTTCTTCTGCCAAAACTGGGACATTTCCAAATCACGGTCCGATCAGGTGCGTTCGCAGCACGTTCCGCCGGAAGACGTGCCGTTGCTGGCATTGAAATATGGGTGTGAGTCCATCGCGTTTACCTACAACGAACCGACTATCTGGGGCGAATACATCATCGATATTTGCAAAGCGGCGAAGGGCTATGGATTGAAAACAGTGATGGTTACTAACGGTTACATCAGCTACGAGGCCTTCCATGACATCTACGACCACATCGATGCGGCGAATGTGGACCTCAAGGCGTTTACGGAAAATTTCTACGGGAAAATTACGCTGACGCATCTTCAGCCGGTGCTGGAGACGCTGGCATGGCTGAAGAAGGAGACGCCGGTCTGGTTTGAGATCACCAACCTGATGATTCCGACGTTGAACGACGATCCCGCCGAAACGCGAAAGCTTGCCGAATGGATCCTCACCCATCTTGGAGCGGACGTGCCTCTGCACTTCACCGGGTTTCATCCGGACTTCAAGCTACAGGACAAGCCGTGCACCCCTGCGAAGACGCTGGATCATGCCCGGCAAATCGCGCTCGATGTGGGATTGCGCTACGTTTATGAAGGAAATATTTACAGCGATGGCGCGAACACCTATTGCCCGAAGTGCCGGGAACTGCTCGTCCGCCGTTCCTGGCACGACGTGCTGGAGAATCATGTCAAGAATGGTGCGTGCCCGAAGTGCGGGCTCGGGATTCCTGGTGTTTGGGCGAATGAAGCGAAAGGGAATCGCTGGTCAACAAAAAGCGTGGCATGGACCGAGAAAGCCTACGGCCATTTGAATCTGTAAGCTCTATCCGCCCATCATCGTGGGTGAAAGTGGTAGAACCCTGGGCCCACGCGCATGGCATGATGCCACGCGACCGGAAACGCCCACCAAACTAGAGTTCCCAGAATGCCTTGCCAGATGGCGAGCGGAATGATGTTGCGCTCGCGCGCAAAAAGCCAAGCCATGGCGACTCCGCCGACGAAGGTGAGCGGAACCAGCACGGGATTCGGCCAGTGAAGTGCCGCAAAAATTATCCCTGAGAGCAGCGAAACGCTTGCTGTGTTGTCGATTGCTCCAAAGAGCCGGTTTGTCAGATAGGAATTCAGGCCCACTTGCTGGAGCAGGCAAAACGCCGTGTAGCCAAAAAAACGATTTGGAATTAGGAGATGGTGCGTAGGCTGATGCGCGGCGCCCAGAGCAACTCCCACGGCGCACAGCGCGACTATGCATGGCAGAAAGACTAGAGAAGAGTGCTTGGTGGCGACCCACAAATTGTCCGCGCGCCAGCCAAGTGTTTTTGGAGTGTCGCGATGAATCAGGAAGCTGGCGAGCATCCAGACGGGAAAGACCAGCCAGGATGGCCGGATGGACGTCTGAAGCCGCCAGATAAACCACCCAACGTAAGCTGAAAAGACGAAGGCCTCAATGAGAATCAATGAACGCCGGGCCGTGGTCATGGCAAGACTATTCTACAGAAAGCCCTTCGTCCGGATGGCTAAGATCGAGGAGCTGCAGTGCGCTCTCAAAGAGCTGGTCGATTTCTTTCTCGTTGACCTCGTGTGGGGCGAGGAATTCGTTGAGGTCGAAGTCCGGAAAACCTCGGTTGGTCACGCGAGCGGGCAGAAGCTCCCTCAAGCGGCGGGAATCAATAGTTCCCAGCTCGCGGATTTCTTCAAACAGGACGCGCTGCAGCGGATCGTCAAAAACACTGGGATCGAGCAACTTGCAAATCTCGAGGCGCGTGCCGCTCTTTATCAGCACCGAGCAAAGAAAACGCAGGGTGTTTTTCTGGAGCTGAAATCTGGCGCTTGAACCATGAAAGGACATTGGGTTTTTCTTCACCGCGCAGTAAATGAGATGATACTGGAGCGGGTGAGGTTGCGTTTGGGGAAACGGGGCGCATGGATCAGAAACATCGAGTCGTCATTCTCGGCGGCGGGTTTGGGGGACTGGCAGCGGCGCAAAAGCTGAAGCGCGCGCCCGTCGAAGTCACGCTGATTGACCGCCGGAATTTTCATCTTTTTCAGCCGTTGCTGTACCAGGTGGCGACTGGTTCGCTTTCTCCCGGAGAAATTGCGGCTCCATTGCGCGGCGTTTTGAGCAAGCAGAAAAATACGCAAGTTCTTCTCGGTGAGGCCGTAGACGTTGATCCGCAAGCAAAAAGCGTGATTTTGCGCGACGGCGCTTCCTTCGAATATGACTCGCTGATTGTGGCCACGGGGACGCAGACGTCTTATTACGGAAATGATTTCTGGCGGCAGTGGGCGCCGAGCCTAAAGTCCGTCGAGGAAGCCACCGCCATCCGCCACAAGATTCTCTACGCGTTCGAACGCGCCGAGCGCGCCGCTACGCCGCAAGAAGCCCGCGACTGGCTTACGTTCGTCATCGTTGGAGCCGGCGCGACTGGGCTTGAGCTCTCCGGAGCGCTCGCGGAAATCGCTCGCGAGACGTTGCGGCACGACTTTCGCAAGATCGACCCACAAAAAGCGCGAATCATTTTGATGGAGGGCGCCCCAAGGGTCCTGGGCCCTTTTCCCGAGGATCTGTCGGCCAAAGCTGAAAAATTAGTTACGCACCTCGGGGTGGAGGTGATCAAAGGCGTGATGGTGACGAATATCGATGCGGCAGGCGTCACCTTTAAGCACGGCGATTCGAGTGAGAAGCTGGCGGCGAAGACCGTGCTGTGGGCTGGCGGCGTCACGGCCACGCCCTTTGGAAGGAAGCTTGCCGAGCGCACCAAGTCGGAATCAGATCGCAACGGCCGAATCAAGGTGAATCGCGACCTGACCATTCCCAATTTCCCGGATATTTTTATCATTGGCGATCTTGCCCACGCTGTCGACGAAAAAGGAGCGCCGCTACCCGGCGTCGCGCAGGTCGCGATGCAGGGTGGAGCGTACGCCGCAAGAGTTCTCCGTGCGCACCTGGAAGGGAAGCGCGAACCGCCTCCATTTCATTATTTCAATAAGGGCGAGATGGCCGTAATCGGGCGCGCGGCCGCCGTCGCAAATATTTTCGGCGTGCACCTTTCCGGGCTGCTGGCATGGCTGATGTGGCTCTTCATCCACTTGATTTACATCGTGGAATTTCAGAGTCGCATCATCGTTTTCATACAATGGGGATTCGAATACCTGACTTTCAGCAGAGGCGCGCGCCTGATCACGGGCGAAGCTGCCACTGTTTCCACCGGGCAGATAGGCCCAAATGGAAACGGAGGAGACGGTCGATAGAATGCGCGGTCACCGATGCCGGCTTAGGGAAAAATGAAGCAGACCCAATGACGAAGCCCCGGACCTGATGCTAGAATCCCCGCACGCGAAGTGCTGGAGTCGTCTGCAATTGAGGTAGGATCGCTTGAAATTCGTGGAGGGATGAGGAGTGTGGAGACGGGGAGATGGGCCCACATTGAAACAACACCTTGACCCGGCTATCTGGGCCAGAACTGCAATTCCTTGTATTGCGGTCATTGTTCTGTTTGGTCTAGGGAATTCCGCTGCGTGGCCTCAGTCTGATTCTCAAGACCCGGCGGTCGAGCGCGGGCACAAACAGTTTGAGCAATCTTGCGGATTCTGTCATGGCCCCGATGCAACTGGCGCTCGCGGGCCTGACCTTGTCCGTTCACCGCTCGTTGCTCATGACGTAAAGGGCGACAAGATCGGCGAGGTCATTCGGCTGGGACGCGCCGACAAAGGGATGCCGGCGATGTCGATGACCGATCAGCAAGTGCTTGACATCGCTGCGTACCTCCATGCCCGTGCCACGGAAGCATTGAGGTCGGCAGGCGTCCCCCATAACTATCCAGTGGAGAAGCTGCTAACCGGCGACGCGGCTGCGGGAAAGTCATTTTTTAATGGAGCGGGAGGCTGCAAAGGTTGCCATTCTCCCGCCGCGGATCTCGCCAACATCGCTACGAAGTACTCCCCCATTGATCTCCAAGCGCGCATGCTTTATCCCGTGGGCAAACCTACTGTAGCCGTCGTCACGCTGCCCTCTGGCGAAGAGGTCAAGGGGCCGCTGGCGCACGCCGACGATTTCGTGATCGCTCTGCGTGATGCGTCCGGTTGGTATCGGTCATTCTCGCGCGACAAGGTGAAGGTCGAATTGCAGGATCCCCTGGCTGCGCACCGCGAACTGCTCGAGAAACTCACTCCAGCGGATGTTCACAACCTCTTTGCGTATCTCGAAAGTCTGAAGTAAAGAGTGGAGAAGCCACGGAGTCCAAGACGGGAGTGGGAATGCTTTCTCATCTGAGTGGGCGGATCGATTGCAGGCGACATAACGAACGCAGCGTGGAGGAGAACGAGGGTTCGCACTGGCGCGGTCGGCCGGGTACCCTCATCTTGCTGCTGCTCGCGCTGAGCCTGCACGCGCTGCCGGCCGCAGCGCAAGGGCTCGACCCGACGGCTCTGCTTAAGCCGGCCACCGATACTTGGCCGACCTATAACGGAGATTACTCAGGCGGCCGCTTCAGCACGCTCGACCAGATCAACGTGGGAAACGTCGGTTCGCTTACGCTCGCATGGGTCTTTCATCCGCACGCGGGAACCATCAAATCAACGCCGCTGGAAGTGAATGGCGTTCTTTACTTCACGGTGCCCGACAACGTTTGGGCCCTCGACGCCCGCTTTGGGCGGGAGATCTGGCACTACCATCGCGCTTCCGAAGGCGACCACATCGGCCATCGCGGGTTGGGCATGTACAAAAACTGGCTTTACTTTACTACGCCCGACGCGCACTTGGTCTGTCTCGACGCGAAGGATGGCAGCGTTCGCTGGATCATCGAGCTTGCTGATCCGAAGCTCGGCTACTTCTCAACGATGGCGCCCCTGGTCATCCGTGATCACGTGATCGTAGGAGTGTCCGGGGACGTTACGGATATTCGGGGATTCCTCGAATCCCTGGATCCGGAAACGGGAACCATCCAGTGGCGCTGGTACACCGAGCCGGACCCCGGCCAACCGGGTTCTGAAACGTGGCCCAAGGACACCGACGCTATGCTGCACGGTGGCGGCATGACGTGGATGACCGGCACCTATGACCCCGAGCTCAACCTGCTCTATTGGGGCACGGGCAATCCCAATCCGGTGCTCGCGGGCGAGGAGCGGCCCGGCGACAATCTTTACACCTGTTCCATCGTGGCGCTGAATCCTGACACGGGGAAGCTCGTATGGTATTTCCAGCCTTCGCCACACGACGTGCATGACTGGGACGCCGTCGAGACACCCGTTTTGTTCAACGGCGAATTCAATGGCAAGTCGCGTAAACTTCTCGCGCAGGCCAGCCGTAATGGTTTTTTCTTCGTGCTCGATCGAACGAATGGACAGCAACTGGTCACAGCCCCCTTCATCGACCAGACGTGGGCGAAAGGAATTGACTCGCGGGGCCGCCCGATCGCCAAGCCGGAAGCCACTCCGAGCCCGGATGGCGCGCTTGTCGAGCCTGGTTCAGATGGCGCCAGCAATTGGATGGCGCCCAGCTTTGATCCCCAGACCGGGCTGTTTTATGTGAATGCCCGTCGAATCTTCAGCATTTTTTACCGCACTGCGACAGGGAAGCCGGAAGGCTGGGCAGGCAGAGACCGCAACCTATGGAGCAACTCAACGCTGCGTGCGATTGACTACCGTAGCGGCAAAATCGTGTGGAATCACGAAATTGGAAAGGGAGAAGGCATCTCTGGGATTCTTACGACTGCCGGGCATCTTCTCTTCACTGCCGATAACTCCGGCAATTTGCTCGCTCTTGATCCGGTGACGGGCAAAACCTTGTGGCACTTGAACGCCGGCGGTCGCATGGACGCCTCGCCGATGACCTATCAACTCGACGGACGGCAGTATCTGATCCTTGCCGTGCAGGACGTTCTCTACGCTTTCGCGCTTCCCCCGCCTCCCCCTTCTCAGTGAGCACGAATCCTGGGGCTCGCGGACAGGTCAAACAAGAGCTCCCGGTTGGTTCAACCTAGCTATTGGACGTGCAATTGAAAGCTAACGGAATGAAGCAAAGCTCCGCTCTTCCCGGTAACGGTCAAGTTGTACGATCCGGGATGCGCATTCTTGTGTGCGTGCAAGGTGAGCACAGAGTTGCCCGAACCAGCCCTCGAAGTCGGATTAAAATCCGCATCGATATTCAAGGGTAGGCCGGTCACACTGAAATCCACGGTTCCTGCGAAGCCATCGAACGCAGTAACCTTGAACGTGAAGGTCTCCGTCTGACCGCGGTGGATTTTCGCTTTTTGATAAGCTGGAGAAATGCAGAAGTCTCCGGGTTGCGCACCGTTTGCGGTGAGTGCCTGCACCAGGTCCAGCCTGCCATTGCCCATGTTGGGACCGATGGGCACGGCATGAGCCACGGCAGCGGCGGCCTGGGACTCGTCCGTGACCGGCTTCTGATCCAACAACAAAGCAGCTCCCCCGGCAACGAAAGGCGCGCTGAAGGATGTTCCCCACGCAGCCCCATAGCTGCCGAACGGATACGTGCTGATGACGGCTTCTCCGGGGGCGGCTACCCACACGATGGCGTCACCATAGTTCGAGAAAGTGGACCGCTGATCGAGGTCGCTTGTTGAGGCAACTCCCATCACGTCGTTTTGAATCGCTGCCGGATAGACAATCTCGATTGCTCCGTCATTTCCCGCGGAGGCCGTGCAAATCACATTTTGCTGGTTGGCAAAATCCAGAGCTTTGGATAGTTCATCGGATTTGGTCGTCAAGTCGAAGCTCATGTTGATGACGTTAGCCTGGTTCTGCACGGCAAAATAAATGGCACTCAGGATGTCGGAGAGGAATCCCGTCCCGTCGGAGTGGAAGGCTTTTAGCGGAAGAAGCTTGGCCTGCGGCGCAACGAGGTGGATGACGCCCATCACCATCGTGCCGTGGCCAAATGCCGCGTATTGCGGGTTTCCGTCGAGCACCGCCGCTGTCGACTGGTCCAGCACCGCTGCTGTGGATTGATTCACAGTCGCTGGGGCACAATCCGTGCACGGCGGAGGCGACACAAAGGGAGGCTGAAGATCCGTCATCTCGGAGCCGCCGGCCTGATTCCGAGTGAAGTCCCAGCCTTGCAGCAAAACGCCTTGCAGTGCCGGATGATCGGGGTCCACTCCCGTGTCAATGTCCGCCACAATTCCGGCCCCGGCCACATTAAAAGTGCTCTGCGCCTCGGACACCCGGATAATCTGCGCAGCCGGTTGATTCACATAGCCGTTCCGCACCGAAGTGCCGAAGTATTGCTCGGTGCTGGTATCCGAGAGCCCTGCGGGTACCGCGGCCGGCTGGTTCAATGCCGGAACCAAGGCGACGGATTGATCCAGCTCGGCGTTGGTTACTCCCGGCGTGTTGAGCAGTTCGGCCAGAATCACTGCTACATCTATGTTGAAGGGGGCCGTAACCAAAAAAACTTGGTTCAGGTTGCCGTCTACACTGCTGATCACTGTACAGCCCAGCGTCGCGCAGACCTGCTGGAGTGCATCAAGGCCCGCAGTGTCGCGCACAATGAATCGATTGTGGGCGGAGGCGCTGACCGGCCACAGCCCGAACAGGAGCAGGAAGAGTACAAGCGCTTTGGACCGCATGGGTTACTGCCTCTCTCTTTTGTTGGAAACGGGAGGTTTCTGAATCTCGAGGTCTCCCTCTGCCTCCCGGGCTGGCGATTCTCTTACTTCATGGATGGCGCCCCTGGGACCGGGCAATTCGAGGGATAGCCAGTAGTTTTCCCTGACGCCTATCTCCAGCCTCAGCTGGGGCCGAGGATCGAAGTCAAACTGAAACTCACCCATCTCGTTTGTGGTCGCTACCTCAATCGGCTCTGTTTTGCCTTGAAGCACGACGGGCGCGCTATGGAGTTGAGGTCCTGGTTTTTTGCGATCCAGAATCTGGCCAATAAGCTTGACGCGCCGCGAATCTCTCTGGGATTGGAGCCACAGGTCGACCATCACATCCCCAGATTCGTAAAGGAGCCTATGATCCGAGGGCTGTGCAGAGCGTACGCCGACAGCTAACGGTTGGAGAAAGCTGTTAAAGACAAGCCGCCCGGTGTGCTTGGTCCGCCGCGGCGCGATCTTTCTGTGGAGCAACGAGTCCAGGCAGGGCCAAAGTTCCTGTAAGAGTGCTTCTACCGGAACTTTGGGAAGAGAATAGGCGTCAACTACATTCAGAAGTTGTGAATCAATCTGCTCCTGTGTGAGAACAGCTACGCGACCTTGCAGCCCGAGAGCAATCGTATGCAAGGCTGCCAAAGCCTCAGTAGGTGAAGAGTCCAAGAGTTGCGGATCAAGGACGGCGGCGTCGGGTCTTTCCTTCTCAAGGAGTGCGCGCGCCTCGTTGATATTGGAACCAACGACGCACAGACAGCCCTTAGTCCCAAGCAAGACGCGAATATTGTCAAGAACCAACCAATCCGCCCCGATCGCCAGGACCTTGGGCGGAGTCCGAGTAACTTTAGCAGGCATTGAGTGGGCAACAACGACCTTTCGGGATTACCAATGGTATCCAAGGGGACTTATGCCATAGGACATTTAGCAGTCAATTCGGGGAAATACTGCAATGCGCGAGAGGACAAAACCCTACCGTCCAGTATGCTTGAGCCTCCGGAATTCTCGTTCTCCGCGGCGGAAAGCCGAAGAATGAAGAGAAACACAGGTATCGATCAGGTCTTTGCAGCGCGCAATTCCTCTTGGGCTCTAGCGGCACGCTTGTTCACATAAAGTGCGTCATCGGCCCGTTTCAAAAGGTCTTGGGGCGATTCACCCGGATTGAAATTGGTCCAACCCGCGGAAAAGGAGAAGGCCATTGACTGGCCGTCATAATCGAAATTCAGGTCTTTCAACCGGCCCAGGACATGAAGCACTTCATCAGGTTTGCACTCCGGCAGCAGCACCAGGAATTCGTCCCCTCCGAGACGAACGGCTAGATCGGAACCGCGAATGGCTTTGCTGAGGCGTCCGGCAAAGTGCCGGATCAGTTCGTCGCCGGCAGCGTGGCCAAACTTGTCATTGAGGTTTTTCAGGCCGTTCAAGTCCAGCATCAGGACGGTCAGGGGGCGGCCGTGGCGTTGCGCGCGAGAAATTTCTTGTGCCAAACGCTGTTCTCCCGATCGTCGGTTATGAAGACCCGTAAGTGGGTCAAGCACGGCAAGCTTATAAACCTCTTCCGTGCGTATTTCCATCTTGCCTAATGCCTCCACTTGGTCGCTCAAGTGGTTTTGGATCCGATGTATCTGCAACTGCTGGTACACGGTATAGACGTTGAACAGTAAAACGAGTCCCACTAGCCCGCGCATGGCTAGGTCCAAGCGAAATGAATAGAGGGATTCGTTTCCGGACAGGAGGCCTGGGAACGCAAAGGAAGCGATCCCAAGAGTTAAGAGCAAGGTCACCATTACGGCCGAGGACCACAGCCACCATTGGCGCTGTGAAATCCGGCGCATGTTTGTCCGGATTTGCTCGGCCTGCACGGGAGCAGGTACCGTGGGTGGTTGTTGCGGTTCCAAGGGGGTCATCAGACCTTAGCTTAATTCCTTGATTCGACTTTACACTGCGGGATACCTTGGGCGTCGTCGAACCCAGCGCCACAACGGCTGGTGGCGAGCTGAAAGGACCGGATAAGCACGAGCTGCCTAATCGTCTTGAAAGCCTGTGGCATCATCGAACAAGTCACCGCTATGTCTTCGCTCGGTGCCGCCTCAATTCTAACTGCCGGAACCGCCGCCCAGGAGGCCCGCCGAAACTGGGTTGAGAGGCTATACCCAAAGCAAGGTTAGTCATCTGCTCAGATTCTGGTGTTTTGGTGCGCTAAGGCTCGCAGGATAGTGTCCAGAACTTGATCTAGACATTTGCCGACGTCTTCTGCGAGGAAGCGGAGGACCCGATAGCCATTCTCCTGCAGCAAAGCATCCTTGCGACGATCTCGCCGATAGGCTTCAGGGTCGCCCAGGTGCTGACTGCCGTCAAGTTCGACGGCGATGTGCGACGGCTCGCAAAAAAGGTCGACTTCCATGCGGCCCCAGCCATCGAAGGGAATTGGCAGCTCTGCATTCAAGCGAAACCTCCCGGCGGTCTCGGCTAATGTTTCCAATCGGCGATAGAGAAATGCCTCGGTTGCACTTCGCGCTCGATCGGAACTATCGGCATCGGAGGGCGGGATTACGGCAGCATGGACAAATAGTTTCGCCAAAGGGGAATCTACGCCATCTCGCACCAAGCGGCGCACGCTGGCGGCATATTGGCTTTTCCAGTCGGGATCGACAGGGAGTGGCACATCTGCCGGCCAGCCCGGCACCGCGCTTCCTGGAAGCTGAATCGTGTAGCCGATACTTTCGTAATGGTGACAGCGGCGGTCGAACATTCGCGCCAGCATCGGTACGTTGAGATCCGCGTAGTCGTAGACGCGCACCTCCCGCTTGTTGTGAAAGAGTCGATGCAACCGACCAACGTACTGCGTGATCGTCCCTTGCCACGAGACGGGCAGCGTCAGGAATAAGGTGTCGAGTCGGGCGTCATCAAAGCCCTCCCCCACATACCGGCCGGTTGCCAAGAGCAGCCGAGCCTCCTCACCAGGAATCGCAGCCAAGCGAGCTTGAATAGCGTCAAGCTCCTTTTTGCGCATCCCTCCTCTGAGCACAATC
>MNEA01000051.1 GCA_001917435.1 Acidobacteria bacterium 13_2_20CM_2_57_6 | reverse complement strand
CCATCGCCCGCGAAGTGCACGCGCTCGACGCCAATCTCGCCCCCTACGAAGTCATCACGCTCCAGGAGCAGCTCGAACGGTCCACGTCGCCGCAAATGGTGGCCGTGACGCTCGTCGGCATCCTCGGTGGATTGGCGCTGCTGCTTGCCGCCATCGGTCTGTATGGCGTGATGTCCTACGCGGTTTCGCAGAGCACCCGCGAATTGGGATTGCGCATGGCGCTTGGCGCGGACACATCCAATGTGTTGCGCCTGGTGATGTCGCGCGGCCTGGCGTTGACGGCCGGTGGCGTGTTGCTTGGCGCCGTGATAGCCCTTGCTTTGACGCGGCTGCTTGGGAATCTTTTATATAACGTCAGCCCGCGCGACCCGCTGGCATTCGGTTCGGCGCTCGCGGTGATGACTATCGCTTCGCTGGCGGCGTGTTTCTTGCCCGCCTGGCGCGCCACCCGTACCGATCCAGCCCGGACGCTGCGCGATTGATTCTACTCATCCCATAACGATTGCCCTTGTTGTGCGTCTCATCGGATTGAACCAACCGTAGGTGACAACCTTGCGAATTCAATTTTTCCGAGTCGTCGCCATCGTTTTTTCCGTGAGCGTATCTTTCGTTCCTGTTGCTGTTGCGATCCCCCAGAACGCTCCCGCGAGCGCTTCGAGAGCGGGTGAGGAGCGGAAACTCGAGGGCACCTGGCGCGGCGATTCTCT
This sequence comes from Acidobacteria bacterium 13_2_20CM_2_57_6, assembly GCA_001917435.1. GTDB lineage: Bacteria > Acidobacteriota > Terriglobia > Acidiferrales > UBA7541 > Acidiferrum. The sequence goes on along the minus strand of MNEA01000051.1, from coordinate 17,007 downwards.
CTGCGTGGAGAAAGGCGCCGCCTGCCATGACGAGGTCGCCGTCTACCGCATTGCCACTATGCCAGGCAAGCGCGGTTATCTGATGGTCACCGGCGGAAAAGTCGTGGACGGCAAGGAAATCGTGATGGGTTCGGGGGAGTGGCGCTACGACAGCGAAAAGCAGACTCTTTCTGTGGAGCTTCCCCGCGGAGTCATCACCCTTAAACTTAACGGTGACAAGCTCGAAGGAACTTTCATCCTTCCCGATAAGACCGTTTTTCGCCGCATCACGCTGAAAAAATCAGACTAACACCACTCTCGCCCCCTGTTCCTGAAACGAATTCGCCCGCATCATCACTACTAATATGGAGTGAGTCTGCAACAGTAAATACTTTGACGTAAAGCTCACTTAGTGATACATACCGTTGCGATATGCATCCGCCCTGGGTGCACCGGCCTTCCGAAGCTTTCGAAGAGGAACCATGCAGAAATCCATTAGGTTGATCGGCTTGATTCTCCTGCTCGGCATTCCCGCCCGCCTGTACGCTGACCGTGCACATGACCTGGCCAAAGTGGCTTCCAAACAGAAGGCAGTCACCGGCTGCAATCCTGCAAGTCTGACCACGCAAACGTGCCACGCCCAGTTTCCAACGGGGTGCACCGATTCGGCCCACAAATACGACGCGTACTTGAATTTCCTGAAGAACCAGGTGCCAGGCGCGGCCTCGCCTTCCACGGCGTTCCTGGGCGGAACGGATTTCACGTCGCTGGAGGGTCAGATTCCAAAGAGTCTGAAAAGTAGCAACCACGCGAAGTCGGCCCCCGCGCTGGCCAATCTTGGCGAAGGGAACATCGTTACCGTTATCGCTTTTCTTTACTTCGTGGAAGACACGAGTAAAGGGGCAAACGGCCAGCCCTCGATCGGGGAGACCACGAATTGCAAACTGCAACTCCCGGGCAGCTACGACTTCCACATCGGCCTGGGATTTGACCCGGCATTGGCGCAACAGATTTTGAAAAATAAACCGCAACCGGTATTCGGCCAACCCACGGAAATGGATAAGACCAGCGTAGTTGCGGAGATGACGCCGCACACTCGCAGGCCGAAGTGGAAATTTGCGCGCATAAATTCCCTGCAGGGCCAGCAGGTCAAAGTGGTAGGACAGGTGATGATCGACAACACGCACTTAAATACTAATGATGACTGCGGTTTCGTGGGCGCGAAGGCGAGTTGCTGGCGCTCCACAGTTTGGGAGGTCCATCCCGTGACGCAGTTTTATGTCTGCAATCTCAAGAACAACCAAGTGTGCGATAAGAACTCCCCCGACAGCGCATGGACCGCTCTCGACAACGTGCCGTGAAGAAAAGGGTCCATGATAAATCTATGCCATGGACTCATCCCTTAAAACGGCGCATTAAGGAGTCTTGGCGGGCGTTTTTCCGTCCGACGAGTCCAGCGTAGCGGCTGTTTGGCAATAGGGGGCGCTCAAGTTTCTTTCTGTCCTGCCTTTGCGTCGACGATTTGGGCGTAGGCATCGTGGCGCGTCAGGCCGCGCTCCTTGGCGGCGAGCTTCAAGGCCTCCTTGCGGTCGAGTTTGGCTTGGCGGATCAGTTCTTCGACGCGGTCGGCGAGGTTCTGAGTGGAATTTGCGTGCGTACGCGCGTCGGCGGGAGCTTCGGGTCCGATCAAAAGCGTAATTTCTCCACGAGCGGGGCGTTCTTCCAGGGAAGTGGCAAGCTCGGACAGCTTGCCGCGCCGGAACTCTTCATGCATTTTCGTCACTTCGCGCGCGATGCAGGCGCTGCGATTGCCGAGCACTTCGCGCGCGTCGGCAACACACTCCGCGACCCGATGCGGCGCTTCGTAAAGAATGATGGTGCGGTCTTCTATGCGGAGCCGTTCGAGGGCGCGGCGCCGCTCGCCGCTGCGCGCGGGCAGGAAGCCGACGAAGAGAAATTCCTCGCCGGGCAAGCCCGAAGCGGAAAGGGAAGCCAGCAGCGCGGACGGGCCGGGAATCGGGACCACGGGAATGTGGTGCCGCAGGCAAAGCGTGACGAGGCGGTGGCCGGGATCGGAGACGAGCGGCATGCCCGCGTCGCTCACGAGAGCAATTTTCGCGCCTTGCTCCAGCGCTACGACGAGTTCCGGCGCGCGCGTGAGCTCATTGTGTTCGTGGTAGCTGACCAGCGGCTTGTGAATGTCGTAGTGAGTGAGCAGTTTTTGGGTGTGACGCGTATCTTCGCAGGCGATTTGGTCGACTTCCTTGAGGATGCGCAGCGCGCGAAGTGTGACGTCTTCGAGATTGCCGATGGGCGTCCCGACAAGGTAGAGACATCCGACGGCAACCGCGTTCACGGCGTTCGCCGGCTTGGAGGAAGAAGGCTTCGCGGTCATGCTGATGAGTCTAACATGCGGCACAGAAGGGAAGTCCAAAGCACAGTCTGAAGACGCGCCTACAAGGCGGCCGGTCGCGCTTGCCGCGCGCGGGCAATGCTATACTTTAAGTTTTGAGTACCACTTCGGAGGAGCATCAGTGCCCCTGTACGAGTACAAATGTCTGAACTGCGGACGAAAAACGGAAAAAATTGAAAATGTTTCCGGCCCGCACCTGAAAAAGTGCCCGCACTGCGGCGGCAAAGTGGAATCGGTAATCACCGCGCCGGCGATTCAATTCAAAGGTGCGGGTTGGTATGTGACGGATTATGGCGGAAAGAAAGCCGGTGCGGACGGCGACAAAGCGGACAAGCCCGGAACCGAAACGAAAGAAACCGTGAGCAAAGAGAAAGACTCTGCCAGCAAAGACGGAGCTTCAAAGGAATCGTCTTCCAAGGAAGGAAAAGACAAGAAGGCTGCAAAGAAAAAGTAAGTCCACGCGAGGGAACCGATGGCTGACCCAACGCAAACGAAGAGCGCCACAGCACGCCGGGTACGCAAGGCGGTCCTGCCGGCCGCTGGACTGGGGACACGCTTCTTACCGGCGACGAAAGCGCAGCCCAAAGAAATGCTGACGGTTGTGGACAAGCCGCAGATTCAATATGTCGTGGAAGAGTGCGTTGTTTCCGGGATCGAGCACGTCATCATCGTGACCGGAAAAGGGAAAAACTCCATCGAAGATCACTTCGACTATGCGCCGACTTTGGAACGCTTCCTGGAAGAAAAAGGGAAGAAAGAGCAAGCCGCGATGGTGCGGCGAATCAGCGACATGGTGCAAGTAAGTTACACGCGGCAGAAAGAGCCGCTGGGGCTGGGACATGCCGTGCTGGTGGCGAAGGACCTGGTGGGTGACGAGCCGTTCGCGGTTTTGCTCGGTGATGTTCTGATTCCCGGCGAGAATCCGGCGACGAAACAGCTGATTGATGTGTATGCGGCAACCGGCGTGGGCGCGATTGCTGTCGAAGAAGTCCCCAAGGGAAAAACACATCTGTACGGCATCGTGGATGGCGAGCCGGCGCCGCAGCCGCCGTTTGGCGCGCGGCTGTTGCGAGTGCGAGGGCTGGTGGAAAAACCGAAACCGGAGAAGGCCCCATCAAACCTGGCGATTACCGGACGCTACGTTTTGCCGTCGCAGATTTTCGATTGTCTGGAGCGCACCAAACCGGGCGCTGGAAACGAAATCCAATTAACCGATGCGCTGCGCACTCTGGCGCAGGAAGATGGTCTGTGGGCGTACATTTATGAAGGAATTTCCTACGATGCGGGCGACAAACTTGGGTTTCTGAAAGCGACCGTGGAAATTGGCCTGCAGAATAAAGAACTTGGCGGTGACTTCCGAGACTACTTGAAGAATTTGAAATTGTAGAGAGCAAAACGGAAATTTGATGAGCACTCGCATTCTGGGGATTGAATCTTCTTGCGACGAGACGGCGGCGGCGGTGGTGGCTGATGGACGCGAGATTCTGTCCAGCGTCGTCGCATCGCAGATCGATATTCACCGGAAATACGGCGGCGTGGTGCCGGAACTCGCGTCGCGCGAGCACCTGCGCCAGATCGTGCCGGTGGTGCGTGAAGCGCTCGCACAAGCGGGAATGAAACTTGCCGACGTAGACGCAATTGGCGTAACCAAAGGCCCGGGACTCGTGGGTGCGCTGCTGGTTGGAATTACGTATGGGAAGACGCTGGCGGAGGCACTGGGCAAGCCGCTGATTCCTGTAAATCATCTTGAAGGCCACGTGCATGCGGTTTTTTTGGAAGCGCACAAGGCGGGGCGCGAAGTGAAGTTGCCGGCGGTGTGCCTGATTGTTTCCGGTGGGCATACCGTTTTGTACGAAGTGAAGCCGGAGGATTTGCACGCGCAAGGCGCGGGCGCACGGTTGCACTACCGGAAGATCGCCCAAACACGCGACGATGCGGCAGGTGAAGCGTACGACAAAGTAGCCAAACTTCTTGGCCTGGGCTATCCCGGGGGGCCGATTCTCGATCGGCTCGCGGCGGTTTCGAATGGAGCGCCAGCCCCGGTCAAATTTGGACCGACCAAAGTGAAGGGCAACCCACTGGACTTCAGCTTTAGCGGACTGAAGACCGCGGTGCTCTACCATGTTCGGGAACATCCGGAATATTCCGAAGAGATTCACGCGCGCGAAGAAGCGCTGCAACGCGGCGGGAGGAGATTTGAAGATTTGCTGCCGCTGTGCTCGCCGAAGACGCTGGCGCTGGTGCGGGAATTTCAGAATGCTGTGGTGCGCGATCTGCTAGAGCGTACGATGAGCGCCGCGGAAGCCCTCGCCGTAGAAAGCGTTCTGGTTTCGGGCGGAGTGGCCGCCAATTCGCAATTGCGCGCCACGTTTGAAGCGCGCGCGAAATCCGCCGGCACCGATGTGTTTTTCCCGAGCCGCGCCCTTTCCACCGACAATGCCGCGATGATCGCCGCGGCGGCGTACTCCCGCTTCCGCGCCGGAATCGTTGCCGACACGTCACTCAACGCCGACCCCAGCCTCACGCTCGCTTAGAAAAAAACCGCGCGAAGAGGCGGTAGAAGGGCGCGAGGATTTTAGCTTTTTGCCGGCGCTCTTGGTTGCTTTGGAAGGAGCAAGACGAGCGCCGCTGATAGGAACATCGGGATTCCGGAGAGGGCCAGACCTGCCGAGAGGCTCCCCGTTCTCTGGCTGATGAAACCGATGGCAGCCGGTCCAACGAACCCGCCAAGATTTCCGACGGAATTTATTAAGGCAATGCCGGCTGCGGCGGAGTAGCCCGTCAAAAACTCGCCTGGCAACGCCCAGAAGGGACTAAGGCAGCTAAAAACGCCCGCCGCCAACAAGCACAAAAGCGCCACGGAGAAAAATGCAGAAGGTGTAGTGCCCAACAACACGAGGGCTGTTCCCGTCACGAGAGCCGGAATGGCAACGTGATATCGCCGCTCCAGCGTTCGGTCGGAGCTGCGCGAAACGAGAATCATCGCTGCGAGCCCTACAAGACTGGGAATCGTCACGAGCAGTGCGATCATGCTATTGGAATAGAGACTGGAGAGGGATTTCACCAGTTGTGGCGCCCAGGAATTCATCGTATAAATGGCGACCGTCATCCCAAAATAAATCAAGACCAGAAGCCAAACACGCCCGCATGCAAGAGCTTGGAGAATGGAGTACGTGCGGTGCTCCAGTTTTTGCTGTTCTTCGCGTCCTAACTCCGCTTGAATCCACTCTTTTTCCTCGCTGGTCAAAAACTGTGCTTCTTGAGGACGGCCTGGCAAGAGAAAGTACGTGAGTGCACCGCAGGCGATGGCAGGAGCTCCCTCCAGAATTAATAACCACCGCCAACTGCTAACGCCGAGCCAGTGCACATGATCCAGGATGAAACCGGAGACCGGCGCGCCCAGAATGGTGGTGAAAGGCAAACCGATCATGAACAGCGCGATCGCACGTGCTTGTTCGCGCTGGGGAAACCAGTAGGTGAGATACAAGACGATTCCTGGGAAATAACCGGCTTCAGCGAGGCCCAGAAGAAAGCGCGTAACGTATAGCTGATGCACCGTTTGGACGAAGCCGGTCAGCATGGCCACGATTCCCCAGGTAAGAAGGATTCGGGCAATCCAGACGCGCGCTCCGATGCGGTGCAGTAGCAGATTGCTCGGGATTTCAAAGAGGAAGTAACCGAAAAAGAAAACGCCGAAGATGAATCCAAACTGCTGGCTGCTGATGGCCAGCTCCTTGTTCATCGTCAGCGCCGCAAAGCCGATGTTGTTGCGATCGATGAGCGCGACAACGAAAAGCAGGAAGACGAAGGGGAGAATCCTGAGGCGTATTTTTTGAATGGTTCTGGCGCCGGTCGGCGCCGCGAAAGGGGCTGTTTCAACGTCCACAATCACCTCGGCGTGAAGCTGCCCGGCCAAACCGTATCATGGGCGGCGTTGCTGACCTCAAGTCGCGGAAGATTGCACGAATCTATGCGGCGAACATAAGTGTGTCAAGCAGCTTGCGGATCCTTCTTCCACGCTGTTTCGCATGTGGAGGTATACTTTCGCGGCATGCAGACTTCTGCGGGAGAAGGGGCGCGGTTTCAGTTTTCCAGCGATCAATCGCTGCTGCTTTATTTCGATGTGGTGGAAAGTGAAGACCGGGCCGCCGACCCGGTCGGGACAAGTTCCGCCCGACCCCTGCAAGATCAGGAAAAACACTGGTCTGAAGACCGGCCACTACAAAGACAGTTCACGCTGCAAGCGAATGAAAATGTTCGCAAGTTACTGCGCTTGCTCGAATTGGAGCCGGTTAAGAGCATTCGCAATCTTCACCCTGCTTATTGCTCGTTGCTTATCAAGTTCGATGCCCTGCGGATGCAGCACGAGGAACTGGAGGCGATTCTAAGAGAATATCTGGAGCGGCTTGAAGAGGTGAAACTTCCGGAACAACGGCGCGTGGAAATCCCGGTGTGCTATGGCGGCGAGTTTGGTCCGGATTTGGCGGAGGTATGCGTGATGCGCGGACTGACGGAAGCGCAAGCGGTCGAGTTGCATGCTTCTGTGGAGTATCTGGTTTATTTTTTGGGATTCGTGCCAGGATTTGCGTACCTCGGAGAGTTGCCCAATGAGCTGGTAACGCCGCGGTTGGCGGCGCCGCGCAAACGCGTGCCCGCGGGCAGCGTAGGGATTGCGGGAAATCAAACGGGGGTGTACCCGTTCGCCACGCCGGGAGGATGGAGATTGATCGGGCGCACGCCGCTCAAAATGTTCCGGGCGGGTCGCGATGGGCTGAGCCTCGTGTCCATTGGAGATCACGTGCGATTCACGCCGATTCCGCATGAGCAATTCGCGGCGTTGGAGAGCGCATGAGGGTGATCGAGGTGCTGGAGCCGGGCCTGTTCAGCACGGTGCAAGATCTCGGGCGAGAAGGCTTCGGGCCGCTGGGGGTTTCACCTTCGGGGGCTGCTGATGCGATTTCGCTAAGGCTCGGAAACCGTTTGGCCGGCAACGCGGAAGGTGCTGCGGCACTGGAGATGACGCTGCTGGGCGGGACGTTCGCGTTTTCCGAGGGCGCAGACATTGCGCTGGCGGGTTCGGATTTCGGAGCGACGCTGGATGGAAAACCGGTGGAGATGTGGGCTTCCTTCGAGGCGAAACCTGGACAGGTGCTGCGGATGGGGCTGACGCGTTCGAGGGCGCGGTGTTATTTGTGCGTGCGTGGTGGAATTGAGGTAGAACTCTTTTTAGGCAGCGCCGCAACGCATATTCTGAGCGGGTTGGGCGGGCATGAGGGGCGAGCGTTGCGAAAAAGAGATGTGCTTAGGATTGGAGAAGCGAGCGGAGTTGCTCGCAAACGAAGGCTGTCGGCTAGCGCGCTGGAAGAACTGCACCCGCGAAAAGTGCTGCGCGTTACGCCGGGACCGCAGAGTGACTGGTTTCCGGAATCGGCGCAGAAAATATTCTATGAGAGCACGTATCGTGTGGCGGAGGAGTCTAACCGCATGGGAATTCGATTGCAAGGTGCAGCGATTCCGGCACCGGCCAGCGGAGAAATGATTTCAGAAGGCGTGGCGCTTGGCGCGGTTCAAGTTCCGGAGGGTGGCTTGCCCATTATTCTTTTTGTGGAGCAGCAAACCACCGGCGGATATCCGAAGATCGCCAATGTGATTTCCGCGGATTTCCATAGTCTGGGGCAGCTTCGGCCGCGCGATGAGATTCGATTTGAACAGGTTGATTGGAAAACGGCGAGAGCGCTGCTGAAAGGGCAGGAAGAGTTGATGGCGTCGAAGGAGCTGATTTGGCAATGAAACGCGGCGACCTAGAGATTGATCTGAACTGCGATATGGGCGAGATGCCGGAGGCGATTGCCGACGGGACGCAAGAAGCGTTGATGCGTTCGATCACGTCGGTCAACATCGCCTGCGGCGGGCACGCGGGCGACGAGCAAACCATGAAGACGACGATCGAGCAAGCGCTGCAGTGGAAGCTGGCGATTGGCGCGCACCCGGGTTATCCCGACCGCGCGAATTTCGGGCGGCTGGAGTTGAAGCTGCCACTGAAGGAGATTTCAGCTTCCATTTTCGAACAAGTGAAGGCGCTTGCCGATGTGGCTGCCGGATGTGGAGCGCGCGTCGTTCACGTCAAGCCGCACGGCGCGCTTTACAATCAGGCGGTGCGAAACCGCGAGCTGGCGGGAGCAATTGCAGAAGGTGTTGGGCGATGGAGCCGTGACATTGTGCTGGTTGGACTCGCAGGCTCGCCAATGCTGAATGTATTTCGAGAGGCAGGGTTCACAGTGGCTGCGGAAGCGTTCGCTGACCGGCGGTATGAGGCGGACGGAACTTTGCGCTCGCGCAAATTCACGGACGCGCTGATCCGCAACCCCGAGGAAGCGGCGTGGCAAGCGCTTGGAATCGCCGAGCGGGGCGTAGTGATTGCGAGCGACGGCAGCCAAGTCACCGTGGAAGCGCAAACGATCTGCATCCACGGCGACACTCCCGGCGCCCCGCAAATTGCTGCGAAGGTAACCCAAACTCTGCGCGAAGCCGGGGTCATACTTGGTGCACTTTCGCGCGGCTGAGCAAGACCTAGTGCTTGCTCGAATTGTGCGTGCACGCCGCGCCCGTACAACCAAAAAACAAATTCAGATTACGTAGGAGGGTGGCTTGATGCCTTTGTCGCGGAGATAAACTTCGGCCTGGCCGCGATGATGGGCTACATGCACGAACATGGCGAGCAGGACTTCCCGGCCAAGAAGGCGGCCGTCGGGAGAGTCGTGCACTTTGCTGAGCTGCTGTTCGCTCAGGTTGGGAATTACGGTGGAGCAATATTCGAAGGAACTGCTTAGGAATTTGACGACCGCGTCTTTGTCCTTGTCCGCAGGCACTGGAGCTTTCGGGGAATCCTCGTCCTGCAAGCCGGAGCAAAAGGCGAAGTTGGTCGAGGCCATGTGCGATATTAATTCACCGAAGGTCATGGAGCCTGGATCAGGACGGAAGACGTACTGTTCAGCCGGCATAGCCTCCGCGACGGCGACGGACAATTTGCGTAGAGCGCCGAAGTGCTGGGAATATTCAGTGGCGACCGTCGCGTGTGCCCCGAGAAGGAATAGCGTCGAAACTAGGAGCGCAGCCTTGAGGACAATTCCGACGGCAGTCAGGGATTTCATGTTATCTCCTTTGTTTCAGGCGCAGCTTTTAAGACTTATTGACGCGGCGCGCGGCTGTTCGTTTCGCGGTGAATTGTCTAGGCGCTGGGTTCTGGGCCATACACAATAGGAAAAAAAATGGAGAACCGAGGTGGAGAAGGAAACGTTCCAAGGCCAGCTGGACCGACATTGAGGCGGAAAAAAAAGCGGGCAGCTTAGAAAAGCTGCCCGCTGGGGAAGGAAGTGCCGCCGAAGCGGCAAGGGCTATTCAAATTTTTCAGTCATTACCGGGAACGTGAGCTTGGCTTTGGCTAAGGACTTGACGACGGTGGCCTCGGCGTTTTCGGCTGAGGTGTTCCGGGAAGTAGCCATCTCGCTGACGAGGAGATACTTTGCGCGTTCGAGCATTTTCTTTTCGCGGAAGGAAAGGGGCTTGCTGCGGCTGAGGGAAACGAGACTCTTGAGGACGACGGCGACTTCGAGGAGGGACCCGGTGCGCATGCGCTCCGAGTTTTCCTTGAAGCGGTGCTTCCAGTCGTGATGAGAGTTGAGTTTGCCCTTCTCGAGGAAGCCCAGGACTTTGCTGGATTCCACGGAACGAATAACGGAACGAAGGCCGACGGCCATGGCGTTGGACTGCGGGACCATGACGCGCAAGCCGCTGGAAACAATGCGGATCATAAAGTAACGTTCGGTTCTGCCGTTCAAAACTCCGTAACTGATCTGTTCAACAACGCCCACACCATGATTCGGGTAGACGACCTTGTCGCCGATCTTATAGTCCATAAAGTTTGGATGCCCCCTCGGAGATGCATAAACAGTGTAGAGCGTTGTGCTGCAAGAGTCAAGATATATCCCGTGGAATCAGGAGGTTAGGGAAAAAGAATTGCAAATTTGGCAGCGAAATTGCTCAGGACGGCGATTTTTTCATGCAGTTGGATGGGAATACGCGCGGTTTAATGCAGAAATTCGACCGCCCGCTGGAACGCCATTTGGCTTTTTCTGAAGGGAGTTGAGGTGGCACCTGTTGGAAGCAGAAGAATCGCAGCTGGGCATGACCCGGACAAGAGGACGGCTGTCCTCGGGGGTGCTCCCTGTGGGGTAGGGCAGTACTGTAGAATTCGGATGTGATTGTACTGGCAATAGATACGTGTGATTCGCGCGGCAGTGTGGCGCTGTTGCGGGGCGATGTTGTGTTGAAGGTCGTGGCCCATGAGTCCAAGGAGGATTATTCGTCGTGGTTGCTGCCGGCGGTTCGGAGGTGCGTTGAGGAAAGCGCCCTTCGGATGGAGCAAGTGGATGCGTACGCGGCCGCGGCAGGGCCCGGATCGTTCACGGGCGTCCGCGTTGGACTGACAAGCGTTAAGGCATGGGCGGAGGTTTATGGGAAGCGGATCGCGGCGGTCTCGCGGCTGGAGGCAGTGGCAGCTGAGAGGTCGGGTGAAACGGCCTGGGTGGCAGCATTTTTCAACGCGCAGCGCGGTCAAGTCTACGGAGCGGTTTACAGATGGAATCAGCGGGGTTTGGAGCGGTGCGGTGACGAAATGGTGATAGCGCCGGGAAAATTTGTGGAGGCAGCTACGGAGTTTGCAAATAATGAAGGAATTTCGTGGGTGTCCATGGATACGGAGTGCGTTGTTTCAGAAGAGGCGTGGAAAACGCGAGAGGTGCGCGGCGAACACGTAGAAAGCGTTTCGAGCGTGCGTGCCCCGATGATCGGGCGGCTGGGATTGGCGGCGCTCGCAGAAGGACGATTCACGGACGCTTTGGCGCTGGATGCGAATTACGTCCGGCGGTCGGACGCAGAGATTTTCTGGAAGGGGAACACGACGCGTGGCCGCTAAAACAAAGCGCGATCCTGTTGCGGCCATGATTCGCACGTTTGGGGAGGCGCACGCGGCGGCGGCCGCAGAGATTCTGCGAGGATCTCCCGAGGCGGCGCAGTGGACGGAGTGGGGCATCCGAGAGTTGCTGGGCTGGCGCGGGGTACTGGCGCTGGTGAGCGAAGATGAGAATAAAGTCAATGCTTTCATCATCGGGCGGCAAGTGGCGGACGAGGCCGAGATTTTGAATCTCGCAGTCATCCTGCCGAAGCGACGAAGAGGAGAGGGAGCTGGACTGCTCAAGGCGGCTCTGGAGGAATTCCGAGCGCGGCATGTAAGTCGTGTGTTTTTAGAGGTTCGCGAGTCCAATGAGAGCGCGATTGCATTCTATGCCGGGCACGGGTTTTCCAAGACGGGAAGACGGGCCGGTTATTACCACGATCCGGAGGAGGCCGCGATCGTGATGGAGATAAAACTCGTGGCCTAGGACGGAAAGCAGACGCCGAGTATCAGCGTCTGGCAGAGCAGCACCGGCAATACGAAGCAGAACTCCAGAAAATCTCCAGATCGCCCTACCTGAATTCGGAAGACCTCCTGGAAGAAATCAAACTAAAAAAGTTAAAGCTCCGCTGCAAAGATGAGATGGAGCGGATTGCCGCGCGTATCGTACGCGCGGGGGCGAATTCCAGCCAATAACGACTTTGTCGCGCGCGATTCTGTCGTAGAATGACCATGCGTGCTCGCGGAAGGAATGCCGCGCGCAGAAACGCTGGAGTGTACTCCGGGAAGCATGGTCAAAGAAGGCTACTACTTCGGAGTGCCGCCGCTGGTGCTGGGCGGCGTTAGCTATTTGTTGCACTGGTACGCGGCAGCCGCCGTGCTGGTGTTCCTTGCCCTGTTTATTTTTTCTTTCTTTCGCGATCCGGAGCGCGTGATTCCCGCCGAAGCTGGAGCGGTGGTGTCTCCCGGCGACGGCCGCGTGGTGGTTGTGAGGGAAGAAGAGAACGCGGGAAGGCCGGGAAAGCGTGTGAGCATTTTTCTGGCGGTGTGGAATGTGCACGTGAACCGGGCGCCAGCAGCGGGAACCATCACGAAGCTGGAGTACCGGCCGGGGAAATTCCTGGCGGCGATGCGCGAGCGGGCTTCTGTGGAAAACGAACAAAACGTGTTCACGCTTTCGACGGATGCCGGGGAAATGGTGTTCAAGCAGATCGCCGGGTTGATTGCGCGCAGAGTTGTCTCTTGGAAGAAGGCGGGAGAAAAGGTGGCTCGCGGAGAGCGCATCGGACTGGTACGATTCGGGTCGCGCGTAGATGTGTGGGTCCCGAAAGAGGCGGAGATCTTGGTGAAGGTGGGAGAGAACGTGAAGGGTGGAGCGAGTGTGCTTGCGCGGTGGCCCGCGAAACGCATGGCAGATAAATTGGAGGCAGTGAGTGCAGCAGAAACAGACGCAAATCTTACGGCGACGGGGAAGCGATCGTAACCATGGGCGATCCTGAACAGCACGAGATCCCGTTTCGAGAGCGGCGCTTCAAGAATGCCCGGTTCCGGCGAGGAGTGTTTCTCGTGCCTGCATTGTTTACGTCGGCGAATTTGCTTTGCGGTTACTTTGCGGTTGTGGCGGCGCTGATGGGAACAACTGCGGATTTTGACCGAGCGGCTAAGGCGATTGGCCTCGCGATTTTGTTTGATTCGCTGGACGGGCGTCTTGCGCGGCTACTGGGTGCGAACACGGATTTTGGAGTACAGTTCGATTCGCTGGCGGACGTGGTGAGTTTTGGAGTAGCCCCGGCGGTGTTGGCCTTCGCCTGGGGAGTTCGCAGCCTTGCGATTGCCGGGACACAGCGTGGTGAACTTCTTTCGGATATGGGATGGGTGTGCTGCTTGGGATTTTTGGTTTGCTGCGCGTGGCGGCTGGCGCGATTTAATGTGCAAGGCATGGCGCCAGGTAGTTCAAAGTATTTCGTCGGAATGCCGACGCCTGCGGCTGCCGGAATGATCGCGGCGTTGGTTCATGGCTTCAAGGAGCCGCTGCACGACTGGCGGTGGTCGGCGGTATGGTTCTTATTGGCGGCTGGGCTTGGCGCGTTGATGACCAGCACGATTCGCTATTACAGCTTCAAGGACATTCCGTGGACACGCAAGTTGCCGTCGTTGTCGATCGTTGTGGCGTTCATCCTGCTTGCGGTAATTGTAAGGTTTTCTGAAATTGCTCTTGTCATGCTGGCCTGCACGTACACGGCCGTGGGCGTGGCGCTGCACGTGGTGCGATTCATCCGTCACCGGCTGGTTTCGCGGACGGCGTGATTCATGCCTTCGTTCGAACGGGAATCCAAGCGAATTGTGATTGCCGGTGCGTCTTCGCTGCTGGGAGCGGAGCTGAAGTCGTTGCTCGAAGAGAGCCGGTTCGCTGGATGGGATTTGCGGCTGGTGGATGAGGAGTTAGCCGCTGGGACGTTGACAGAAGCCGGCGGAGAGCCGGCAGTGATTCAGCCGGTGGAAGAGGGAAGCTTCGAGCGTGCGCGATTGGTCTTCTTCACAGGCTCGCCAGAGTTCACGAGAGTCAATCTCGCGGCTGCTCGGGCCAGTGGGGCGACGCTATTTGACCTCTCCGGCGGATCGCTCGGCGAGAAGGAAACAAGACTCTGGCATCCGCGTGCGGAAGTGAAGCTGGAAAAAGGGCCGAACTACGCGGTGCTTTCGGCGCCCGCGACGGTTGCCGTCGCGCTTTTGGATGCGCTGAACACCGTCGGCCTGTATCGTCTGGGACTCATTTTTTTTCGTCCGGTTTCGGAGGCGGGCCGCCGAGGGATCGAGGAACTGGAAAGCCAGACGTCGCAACTCTTGTCGGTGCAAAGTACGGGACAGGCCGTATTCGATACGCAAGTTGCGTTTGGCATGTTGAATCGCTACGGGGCCGCGAGCCGCGAGAATCTTTCCGCAATCCGTGCGAGAATTTGCGCCGAAGTCAGCCCTCTGGTGGGCAAGCGAGGCGTTCTTCCGTCCATTCAAATTGTGCATGCGCCTGTTTTCTATGGATATACGTTCGCGGCGCTCGCGGAAACAGCGTCGGTAACAACGCGCGCGAAGTTGGCGGAAGTTTGCCAGGACGCAGGATTTCTTATTTGGAAGGATGCGGATGGTCCGCTGGGAAACCTGTCCGCGGAGGATTCCACGATGCACTTGGAATTGCCAGAGGGAAACCCACCGCAGGCGGGGGCATGGTGGAGTTGGGGCGCAGTGGATAACATTAAACTTCCAGCGGCAAATGCGGTGAAACTGGCGGAGAAACTGATGCCATGAGGCGGCGGATTGCCACTGCGTTGATGGGCGCGGCGTTGTGGGGCGTGGGTTGCGGGTATCACGTGGCGGGGCGGAGCGACGCGCTGCCGAAGAGCATCCACGTGATTGCCGTGCCGACACTGGAAAACAAGACCACCAGCTATCGGATCGAGCAGAGACTGACGTCGGCTACCGTGCATGAATTTCTGGCGAAGACTTCGTATCGAGTGGTGCCCGATCCCGCAAGCGTTGACGCGGTACTGCGCGGCAAAGTGCTGAGCCTGGAAGCGGTACCGCTGCTGTTTGACACGGCGACGGGGCGCGCGACGACCATGCTGGTGATGCTGAAGTGCGAAATCACGTTTGAAGAGCGCGAGACGGGAAAGATTCTCTATCACACGGATAATTTTGTCTTTCGCAACCAGTACGAAATCTCCACGAACGTGACTAATCCAAATAGCGTCAAGAACTTTTTTGAAGAGCAGGACCCCGCCCTGGACCGCATCGCGCAGGACTTTGCGGCGCGGCTGGTGGCGGCGGTGGTGGAGAATTATTGATGGCCCGGATTTCGCAAGAAGAATTACTGGGACGGCTGGAAAAGGGAAAGCCCATTGCGGCGATATTGCTATTGGGTGAAGAAACGTATCTCCGCGACAAGTGCCGCGAGCAACTGATTGAAAGATTTGTGCCGGAGGCGGCGCGGACGTGGGCCGTGTCGCGTTATTCGGCGGATCGCGGCGAGATGCAAGCGGCGCTGGAGCAGGCGCAAACGATGGCGATGCTTTCGCCGCAGCAGATGGTTTTCCTGGAGGATGCTGAGGCAATTGAAAAGCTCGGGGAGAAAAACAGGGATGAAGCGGTGACGCAGCTCGGCGCGTACCTGGAAGATCCCGCGCCGTTCACAGTGCTGGTAGTGGAAGCAACGGCGCTGGATCAACGGATGAAATTGGGCAAGATGCTGGCGGAGAAGACGCTCGTAGTGGAATGCGGGCTGGGTGAGAACGCGGGAGAACGACAGGCGGCGGCAGTGGCGCTGGCGCGCGCGATTGGGAAGGAGCAAGGAGTGGAGTTCGAAAAAGGCGCGGCGGAAGACCTGGCAGAGTTCGTTGCGGCAGATTTGATGCGCTTGAAAACCGAGATTGACAAGCTGGCGACATTCGCAGCAAAGAAAAGAATTATTGCGCGGGCGGACGTTAGCGCGCTGGTAATTTCTGAGAAGAAGACGACGGTTTGGGAATTGGCGGATCTGCTGGCAGCGAGCGAAGTGAAGGGCATCGCAAACGGGTACCAGGGGGCGCGTGCCCTCGGGATGCGGCCGGAGCAGGCCGAATTGGCGTTGCAGAATGCGCGCAAGATTTCTAGGCCGCGCTTGCTGGCGGGATTGCATGCGCTACGTAACGCGGATGATCGGCTCAAGGGCGGCGGAGCGGAGCCACGGACAGTCATGGAATTTTTGGTGATGCAGTTGACGACCGGGGAAGCAAAAGCGGCGCGCGGATAAAGAGAAGAAGTCAACCCGGACGTCTCGAAGAACACAGAACTTACCGGGAGCATGGGTTACGTGCATCGGATTCAGCAAGACTCGCCGGAAATCACCGACCCGCCAAAAAGTCGCTGCATACACAGGACGTTAAAAAAGATTCGCGGACTATTCATTTTCGGAAGAAGCTCCTGAAACAAAACCCGCCTAACTTCACCCACCTCAGCCAATCGCTCTGAAAAGAGGCTTCAGAGCGTTCGCTCGACCAGAGTACCGGGAATTGCAGAGCAAATAGGAGGGAACACATGTTGGGTAATGGCCGAATCCGCCGGCCGTGGGTGGTTGTGTTTACACTCGCGCTGGCGATCTCTAGCGTTATCAGTATCGGTGTCGTGATCTCCGCAAAAGCGGATGACGACGATCTCAAAGGAGGGACTTTCATTCCAACAGGTGTGCACATCACACCGTCGGCTGCTCCTGGGTCATCGTTCCAGGCCTTGAATCCGGGATTGGCGTTTGATCCAGGCTTTACCGTTGGGCAAGCGGTGACCACCGCAATCAGTCCGAACGGAAACACGCTGCTGATTCTTACCAGCGGTTACAACAGCCAGAATTTCACATCCGGCCCGAACAAGGGCAACACAAATCCCGATGAATCCAACGAATATATCTTTGTGTTTGATATTTCCGGCGGCAAGCCTGTCCAAACGCAGGTGCTTCAAGTGCCAAACGCCTTCGACGGGATCGCGTTCAATCCGAGCGGAAAAGAGTTTTACGTCAGTGGCGGGCCGAGCGACAACGTTCACTTTTACGATTGGAACGGAAGCAGCTGGGCCGAGAGCGGCGCTCCGGTGAAGCTTGGCCATTCCGCGGCGCTCGCTCTAGGAAACATCACACCCG
>MNEA01000082.1 GCA_001917435.1 Acidobacteria bacterium 13_2_20CM_2_57_6 | reverse complement strand
ACCTTGGCCTTCGACCGGCCTGAATATGATGAGAGTGAAGTGGCGAGGGAAATGGCTGTGAAAGCGGGGGCCGAATTCTTTCCGATTCCCGCCAAGCTCGACGACCTCTCCGATCATTTTGCTGACGCGATTCACCAATCAGAGATTCTCTGTGTGAACGCGCACGGCGTAGCCAAATACCTCTTAAGCCGAGCGGTGCGTGAGGCCGGTTACAAGGTAGTGCTCACCGGTGAAGGTTCCGACGAGATCCTGGGTGGCTACTTGCATTTTGGCCGCGACATGCTCCTTAATGGTGCAAAATCAAATCAGAATGGTGGCGCGGTTCTTTCAAAGAAGCTCGAGCACTTCGCTCCGGCAGCACCGGGTTCAAACGGAAAAGCGCGAACACTCGATGGCCTGAGGCACCTGCTGGGCTTTGTGCCATCCTGGATCGAAACGGCGCTCGCCCAATCTGCCAGGATGCATGCCGTGTTCAGCCAGGATTTCCTGGAGGCCTTCGAATGTCGCGAAGGGTTCCGGACCTTCATGAATGACATCGACGTCCCTGGCCAACTCGCAGGGAGAGAGCCGCTGCACCAGTCACTCTACCTCTGGTCCAAAACCCGGTTGCCAAACTATATCCTCACCCTTTTAGGCGACCGCATGGAGATGGCCCACTCGATCGAAGGCCGAGTTCCGTTTCTCGACCATCATTTGGTGGAAGTGATCCGCTCTCAGCCCGTGACTCAGAAGATCCGTGGCGCAACTCAGAAATATGTGTTGAGAGAATCGGTGCGAGATGTTGTCACCGATACCGTTTATCGCAGGCCCAAACACGTGTTTCAAAGCCCGCCCGCTATGCTCAGACCGCAAGGCCGGTTTGGTGCTCTCGTGCAAGACACGCTGCGCGGCCCTGCGCTTGCCTCGATTCCATTCTTTGATCAGAGGAAAGTTGTAAACCTTCTGGATAACCTCTGTGGCAAAGATGAAGGTTCGTGCATCTCAAACGATCACGTCCTGCTCATTTTACTGAGTGCATGTGTCCTCCAAGATCGTCTTCGACTGTCGGTCTAAAGCCCCCCGACAGGCTAGATGTGGAAGACAAACCCTGGCTAGCTTTTCTAAGTGGGCCAAGTGGGCCTCAGGAGAACATAAAGGTCGCAGATCTTTTTCGTCTCGACAATGCGGGTGGCTCCGACAAGCAAAGTTTGTCGAAGACGAGCTTCGAAAGATGGCTGGGGCTGCAATGCGCAGACAAGAGAGGCAGCCAACCTACAGGGGCACCTCAATCACCGTCGGCCCTTGGCTCTCAAATCCTTCCCGCAGTGCCTTCGCAAATTCATTCAGTGACGCAACACGGGTCCCAGGCACTCCCAGGCCCTTCGCCAAGAGTACCCAGTCAAGATCCGGCCGTCCGATCTCGAACAGGTTCCGAACGATTGGCCCTGGATCGCCGACGCCTAAATAGGAAAACTCACGTTTAAGAACATTGTAGACGCGGTTCGCAAAAATTACGGTTGTGACTTTGAGACCCTCACGCGCCATGGTCCAGAGCGCTTGGGCGGTGTACAGGCCGCTACCATCGGCAGAAAGGCACAAGACGGGCCGCTTGGGGCAGGCCACTGCGGCACCAACGGCCAGCGGCAAGGCGATTCCAATCGAGCCCCCCGTGTTCGCTAACCAATCGTGGGGTGGAGCTCCTATGGTAGCCGCCATCATGCCGCGACCGGAGGTCATGGACTCGTCGACTACAATGGCGTTCTCAGGTAGGGTCGCTCCCACGGCGGCCGCAAGGCCAGGCAAGGTAATATCGCCGTCTGGCAGGGGTGGCCGTTCGGCCTTCCCGGCTGGGACGTTTGATCCGTTATAAGACAAGGCCGCGGCCAGGGCGTCGAGTGCGCCAGCAGCGTCTTCCCCTGGGCGCGCAAGCGTGTGGATCTCGCATTCAGGCGACGTGAGTACGCTATTCTTGCCCGGGGAGGCGAAGTAGGAGATGGGAGCTTGTGCCCCCACCAAGATAAGCTGGCGAAATTCCTTCAGCTGTTCGACGGCCTGCTCAAGGACGTATTGAATGCGTTCTACAGGGGGGCTACCAACACCACGTTCCATTCTAGTGAAGGGATAGGGAGCAAAAAGCTTGGCAGTTGTGCCAGCGGCGATGCACCCGGCCGTGCGAAGCCCTCTGCCGTGAAGCGCACTGCCAGTCAGCAGTATCGCGGTGCGCAGGCCCGACCGGAGCATAGCAGCCGCGCGCTCTACGCTCTCGCTAGATGGTAGCGGAGCAGCAGGTAGGGCGGGGATAGCCGCGACGGCCCCGTTCTCGCTCCAAGCGACATCAGCGGGAACGATCAACGTGGCAATGTGGCCCGGCGAAGTACGCGCCGCAAGGATCGCTTCGGCCGCATCGCGGCCTATTTCAGGCGCGGCACTCGACGTGCGCAGCCACTTTGAATAGGGCCGCGCGATCGCTTCGATATCGGAATTCAGCGGGGTATCGTGGCGCAAATGGTAAGTCGCATGTTGGCCGACGATGTTGATGATCGGCACTTGGGCACGCTTGGCATTGTGCAGATTGGCAAGGCCGTTGGCAAAGCCTGGGCCAAGATGAAGGAGCGTGCATGCCGGTTTACCAGTCATGCGCGCATAGCCGTCGGCGGCTCCGGTCACGACGCCTTCAAAGAGACCGAGCACAGAACGCATTTCCGGCAGCCGGTCGAGCGCAGCAACAATATGCATTTCCGAAGTGCCGGGATTCGTGAAGCAGGTCCGAATTCCTCCAGCAACCAAAGTACGGATCAGGCTCTCTGCTCCGTTCATCGTCTATGGCCTTAGGAGGTCCGGAGTAGAGAGTTCGCGGAGATAACGAGAAAGCACAGCCCCAAGACTTTCGCTGTGGGTCATGATGATCCCCAGATGATCACCAGGCACGGTATCGAGCTCGAACTCAGCTGCCAAGTTTGCCCAGACGGCGGCAGGATCATCCGGGAAATCCGAGCTGATCTCGGCCCCCACAAACTTCATCTTGCCAGGATAGAAGCGGGGCCGGTAGCGCTTCAAAGCAAGTTGAGCGCTTTTACGCACGCGTTGCATTGCCGGGGTGAACCATATGCCGACCTCCGGTTGTTTCGGAACTTTCGTAGTACCATTCCGAGAAAAGCGGGATTTCGTCGAACGGGTAAAGAGGCGCACACGCTCTGCTAGTGGCAGATAACGAGAGTAAGGGTATGACTCTAACAAGGCTAACAAGGCAACTTTTTCTCCGCTTTCCGACAGCCGTTGAGCCATCTCGAGCGTCACCAAACCACCGAGTGAGTAACCTATAAGAAAGTAAGGACCGCGCGGTTGCAACTGGCGGATAGCATCGAGATGGAATCTGGCCATGTCCTCAATGCGGTCAAACGGCTCTTCCACGCCATCCGTGCCCCTCGCCTGCATCCCATAGATCGGATGTGGCGAGCGGATGTATCTTACAAGTTGCGCGAATTCCATTACGCTGCCACCGAGACCATGAGCGATGAAGACAGGCAGGCCTTCGGTGCCAGCCCTCAGTTGTACGAGCGCGGGGACCCGCGGTGGGGTGGCCTGCTCGAGCAGGGCAGCCAGCGCGGCGATGGTGGGGGCGCTGTAGATGGTCACCGGTGACAGTTCTCGGCCGCACACCTTCGCGATTTCGTTGAATAGGTCAACGGCTAACGAAGAATCGCCGCCTAGATCAAAAAAGTTATCTTCGACGCGGATCCCCGGCAATTGCAACAAACGCTGCCAGATGGGCGTGAGCACCTCGATCATCGCGGAAGTGGGATTATGCTTCACACTGGTCCTTGTGCGGTGGAATCGGGAAGAGTGAGTCGAGCATCTAGTCCGCTCTTGCGGCCATGCAGAAGCATCTTCCCTTGCTGTGCCAAGGCTGCGAGTGCAGGTTGGCGTCCGGCCATCCAACCTGGTCCGTGCGGCGCACATTTCGCTCGCCGAGGAAACAGGAACAGTTGTGCTGGGGCTGAACCTCTTTCGCCGGACGCGCTCCCGGGTCTGGCCCGCGTGGGTCCGCCGATCATGAATGCGCGAACTCCCAATAGAGGCTCCGGGCTTTGGTGTAGAGAGGACCAGGTTGCAAAGAACGGTCGCCGATCCGGCCTATGGGAACCACTTTCGAATAGTTTCCACTCGAGAAGATCTCGTCCGCCTTTTGAAAGTCCTGGTAGGTAAGAACCCTCTCGACTACGGTCACGCCGCCAGCGCGCAGCAGCCCGATCACCCGCTGGCGGGTGATGCCCGCTAGAAATGTTCCATTGGGAACAGGCGTAAATACCACGCCGTCCTTGGCCATAAAAATGTTGGACGTGGCCAGCTCGGCCACATTGCCCAGCATGTCGCAAACAATCGCATTGTCGAAACCACGGGCGTGCGCCTCAAACAGCGCGCGAGCGTTGTTGGGATAGAGACATCCGGCTTTGGCGTCGACGGGCATGGTTTCCTGTGTCGGCCGTCGATAAGGAGATAAGGTAACGGAGAAGCCGGTCGTAGGCTTGCGCATCGGGGCTTCGTAGACTGCGAGACAAGAGCGGGTTGAGTCAGGGTCGTGCGCCTGAACCCACGGCCCTTCCTTCTCCGCCCAATACATGGGCCGGATATAAAGGGCTGCATCCTTATCGAACCGCGCAATTCCTTCCCGGGCGAGCCGGACCCAGGTTTCGACCGAGACCGTAGGCTTCAAGAAGAGCTTTGTTGCAGAATCATTGACGCGCGCGCAATGGAGTTCAAGATCGGGCGTAACTCCTTCGAAAGCCCGAGCACCGTCGAACACCATGGAGCAAAGCCAGGCAGCGTGCGTGCGCGGGCCCATGATCGGCACATTGCCTTCGTGCCAATCTCCATCGAGAAACGTCCAGGTCTTAGACCAGCCCTGCGCAACTGCCATTCGATTCCTCCCTGCTTACAGGTTCCACGGATTCCTTGGGGGTTTGGCTTTCGTGCCAACTTCCGAGGTTCCGGACGGGCTCGAATTCCCTGTTCCGCGGTCTCAACTGGGCGAACGACCCACCAAGGAATGGATTTTCCTCCGAATGAACCTGTGATTCCATTCTACATGCCTTCCACAATCGCCCCAGAAAGTGCGCAGAAGGAGATAAGTGGCTCTTTTTCAATGGGACAGGGGACACCCTGGCATCTTGGTGCTGCTCGACCACCTCCTATCCTTTGGCAGGTAGGTTGCCTTTTGAGCCCCATTGAGCCTTATTGAGATATTCAATGCATGGGCCTGCCTGGAACTCTCGCTTAGACTATTCGAGGTCCTCGTTCGGAACCCCGCCCTTCCTGTCGATTGTATTTGTCCGATGACTTGCGCCTATGAGATATCTTGTAGCGGCCAAAATGCACACCGAAGACTCCGAGAACTTCCCGAAAGCTCCGGACGCGAGAAGCGAACCTGGTTGCTCGACAGGAGCTATCCCGCTTGTCAAGTATTGCATGATTACTCCGGCCCGCGACGAAGAACAGTTCATCACCGGCACCATCGAATCGGTTCTCTGTCAGACCATACGGCCGCTCGAATGGATCATCGTGGATGACGGCTCAATGGACTCGACCCGTGCGATCATCGATCGGTACGCCGAAAGGTATACTTGGATCCGGCCCCTGCGCCGCGAAAATCGCGGCTTTCGCTCGAGGAGCGGTGGTGTCGAAGCCTTTCTCGATGCCTGCTCACTGCTCCAATCGCGTGACTGGGAATTTCTCGTGAATCTCGACGGTGATCTGACCTTTGCCCCCGACTATTTCGAAAAGTGTTTTGAGCACTTCCATAACACACCACGCCTCGGAATTGGCGGCGGCACGATATACGACAAAGTGGGAGAGCGCGTGCAATTCGACAAGGCTCCTTCCTTTCATGTTCGCGGCGGGACAAAAATTTATCGCCGGGAATGTTGGGAAAAGCTGGGCGGCCTCGTGTGTGGTCTCGGCTGGGACACCGTCGATGAAACGAAGGCCAACCAGCTGGGCTGGATGACCCAGACGTTTTCTAGTCTCGAACTTGTCCATCACCGTAGAACCGGTGCTGTCTGGGGAACCTGGGGGAATGCGGTGAATGATGGTGAAGCGGACTATATCGTGGGATATCATCCCCTGTTTTTTTCGCTCAAGTGTGCCCGCCAAATTTTCTATTCCCCCTATGGTATTCGCGGACTCGGAATCGCTTACGGCTATTTGCGCGGCCTCGTGCGGCGCACACCCCGGATAGGCGACCGAGAATTGAGAGCCTACCTTCGCCGGCAGCAATGGCGACGCCTGTTGGGCCTCTCTTCGATTTGGAAATGAAGATTCTAGACTCGTGTTTCACTCGATTTATGGGCACAGGGAATTTTAATGCATAAATGGAAAGTTATCGCTCTGAGCGGCCAGATCCTAGGGAAGCGCGTACCAACGTGAAGCCTACGGTCCTCGTCGCCACGACCACTGACTCGTTTTCACCTGCACGGCTCGCCATGGCTTTTGTAAAAGCAGGGTGCACGGTAGGGGCTATTTGTCCTTCTGGCCAGCCACTCCGCAATACCAGCGCGGTCGGCGAAATCCATACCTACTCCGCCCTTCGACCGTTACCGTCGTTCGCGCGCGCCATTGCCTCCGCAAGACCGGATCTCGTCGTTCCATGCGACGACCTGGCAACCCAGCACCTCATTGATCTCTATGATCAAAACCACAACCGCGGGACATCAGGAGCACTCACTTGTCGGCTGATCGAGCGGTCACTCGGCGCACCTGGAAACTTCCCTGTCCTCTGCGCCAGAACTGCCTTTATGGAGTTGGCCCAAGAAGAAGGCGTCCGAGTCCCGAAAACGGAGGTTGTGACCAATACCGATGACCTCGAAAAGTGGTCCGTGCGAATGGGTTTTCCTGCGGTGCTAAAGGCCAACGGCACTTCCGGGGGCGACGGCGTGAGGGTCGTTCGCACACTCGAAGAGGCCGAGCGCGCCTTTCGAGCGCTTGCAGCTCCTCCGCTTTTCGCGCGGGCTGTGAAGCGGGCCCTCTTTGACCAAGACATGACGCTCGTTTGGCCGTCGCTGCTTCGCCGGCGATACGTCGTGAATGCGCAGGCCTTTGTGGCTGGTCGCGAGGCGACCAGCTTGGTCGCCTGCTCGAAGGGCAAGGTCCTGGCCGGCCTCCATTTTGAGGTGCTCCTGAAGCAGGATGCGGGCGGGCCGGCTACCGTCCTCGGTTCGATCGAGAACGAGGAAATGTCCACTGCGGCCGAAAAGATGGTGCGAAGGCTCGAACTTTCAGGGCTTCATGGGTTTGATTTCATGTTGGAGGCCGCCACGGGAAATGCGTACCTCATCGAAATCAATCCGCGAGCGACTCAAGTCGGACACCTGACGCTTGGCCTGGGGCGCGATCTTCCGGCGGCACTCTCTGCAGCGGTGTCCGGGGAGGCGGTCCAAGCGGCTCCCAAGGTCACGGAGAACGACACCATCGCGCTCTTCCCGCAAGAGTGGCTTAGGAATCCAGCGAGCCCGTTTCTACAGACGGGTTATCACGATGTTCCCTGGGAGGAGCCTGACTTGATTCGCGTTTCCGTCAGAAGACGCTCGAAACAGAACGTTTGGAATTCACAAGAAAAATGGATGCAGGCTTTTTCGAAGGTTCGCCGTCGCCCGTGAGGGCTCTAGCCGAAAACGCCGCACCACAGGTTCGATTCGAATCCATTATAAATTCCGCGGTGCTTTGTGTTCACGTTCAACTCGCGTGTAGGACAGGCTGTTCCTCTTCCCCGAGGGAACCATAGTAGTAATCTCCATACCCTGCGGCTTGCTCCACTCGATTCAGCACGACTCCGAGCAGATTCTTGTTCCGGAATTCCGAGGCCGCTCTTTCCGCTGTCTCATGATTCGTTTCGCCCGCCCTGACGACGAAAAGCACTCCATCGCACAAGTCTGCCAGGATGCTAGCATCATGAATCGCCAGAGATGGCGGAGAGTCAAGAATCACCCAGTCAAACACGGGCGTGACCAGATCAAGCAGCTTTTTCATCCGGTCACCGGAGAGCAACTCGCTTGGATTGGAGACCGGGTGACCACAGGGAATAAAGCAGAGATTCACCTCGGAGCTGTGCTGGATGACATCGTATTCGTTTGCTTCCCCGCGCAAATAGTCCGTAAGGCCCGGGCTAGTCGGTGCGCCGAGCGTGACATGAAGGAGAGGAGCACGAAGGTCGGCATCGATCAATAACACACGCCGGTCAGGCTGGTGGACAATCGATTGCGCCAGATTTGCCGCGACAAAGGTTTTTCCTTCATTGGGAACGCTGCTCGTCACTAATACCTTCCGAAGCTGCTTCGCTGCCGCAATTTGATAAAGGCGAGAACGCAGGGTCCTGAAGCGCTCCGTGCCAATCTTCGCGTCGTCGTCCGTTCGGTGAAACAAGCTGAAGCGCATATCGGGCTTCCACGTTGGATGGGCGCAACGCTTAACCAGATCATCGAAGCGAAGAAACGCACCCGCCTCAGACGGTGGCGGTGGCGTGACCCGCGCCGGCTGCTCAGCCACCTGGCGCGCTGGTACTGCGGGCGCTTGCATGCTTCCAGCAATAGCAGCCAAATTAAGGGATTCTCCGACAGAAAGGTGCGACACTCGCTCTTCGACCGCTTTTTTCAAGGCCTCATGAATCCGACTCATGGTCTCCCCTAAAGACTTATCCTTTGCCTCTAGCTCACTCAGTTCGCTGCGTTCATCTTGTCAAAGACACGGCCGGAGCGCGCCGCGCCGCGGCTTCCATTCCCTGCCACCTCAAGCATGGGCACCATCGCCAGGACCGGCAATTTCAGGCACAGCTCCACATCTCTTTCCGTGTGCATCGATTTGTCGGTGAGGGCGATCAGATACATTAGCCCTAGGCCTAGAGCAAACCCCGCGCCCAACCCTCCGCCTGCGAAATACAACTTCTTCGGGAAAGAAGGTTTATCGGGGAGGCTTGGGGGATCCAGCACGCGAAATTGTTCACTTTCTTGTCGGTGTTCGAGATCCGAGGCCATCGCTGCTTGGTCGCGTTGCTTCAGCAATTGGTTATAGAAGTCAAGCGCCGTCTGGTGACTGCGGGTTATCTCTTTGAACTGCTGTTCTACCATGGGACTAGCCTGTACCCGCGCTTCCAATCTGCGAATCTGATCCTGGATTTGACCCTGCCGCTTTGTCAGATCGGAAATGTTCAATTCATCTTGACGGAGTTTCGCGCGGAGCTGTTGGATCTGCGGAGGCACGATCGTCGAGGCCTGCGTGGTGCCGCTCTGCTCAGCGGTCTTCGGCGCCTGTGCAATGTGCTTTTTCAACTCGTCGATTTGCGTCTTCAGCTTGACCACGTCGGGATGCTCGGGAGTGTAGCGAGCGAGCAACTTCGCCAGTTCGTCCTGGAGGGAATTGAGCTGTTGGTCGGCGGTTTCGAAATTTGTACCCGTTCGTGACGCATTCCAAGTGGCTTCTTGCTGGCTCAGTAGCGTCTCATTCAGAGCCTTATCCTGCTGTGCACGGCTGAGGGCCTCAGCGTTCGCTGTGAGTTGCGCGTTCATCCCCGCGAGCAGACTGAGATTGGTCTGGCTTTCTTCGGGAAGTGAACCGAGGTTCTGCTGCTTGAACTGGGCAAGTTTCGCGTCCTGTTCGTCTAGTTTCTGCTTGGCCTCTTCAAGCTGCCCACTCAGGAAGGAAGTGGTCTGCGAGGCCTTCTGCTCGCGTTCTCTGGTATTTTGTTCCATGAACATGGAAGTGATTTGCGTGCAGATTTGCTGAGCGGTTTGGGCATTATCAAACGTCACGCTCACATAAAATCCCGGCAGGTTGCGATTCTGCGTGCCAGCCATGGGCTCCAGGGGCTTGACGGTCACGGAAGTCCTCAACCGATCGACAAGCTCTTCCATGGGAACGCGTTTGCGATCCTCCGCGTATAGCCCAAACTTTTCGATGATGGGTTGCAGTCGCGTGCGGCCGAGAATCTGTCCTTGCATCGAAGCCAGGCGTTGGTTCAAATCCTCGGTAACCACCGGCTTGACAATGTCGGCAGAAACGGTCGGCTGGTCGACCAGCACCAAGGTCTGCGAAGTATAGCGCTTAGGCAGCACCGCGGCCGCGAGTAAACCGAGGACTCCAAGGCCAACCGTCGTAAGCGGCAAAATCCACCAGTAATGCCGAATGATCCGCTTCGCTTCGGCAACTGTAATTTCGCCATTTCTAACCATAATCACGCCCCGCTCGAAGCATTCCGTTGGTTGTGCCAGGCCAAGAATCCGGAAATCCGCATGCAGCTCGAGAATAGAAAAACGAACGCCGAACCCATTTGGTGGACAGCACGAACCCTGCCAGTAGGCAAGACGCTCCTTTGAGCCTCGCCATCATTTTAAATAGTGTGTTTTCTGTACAATAGAGTAGCCCTCGCTAGACCTTGTCATGCCATCGGGAGCAGAAGCCCGCCTAAGCTCTCACCCATAGTGGAAGTATTCTATCCACATTGTCCAATGAATTCGCCTTCAAAACACCTAGATTCTGGTCCTGGACTAGTACTGGGAGTTGAACCGAGGACGGCAGATGGGCTCTTCGGCCCTCCATCTCTCTTGTTTTCAATGTCTTCGGACATATGCCGATCGTTCTCCAGTTCGAAAGGGTGGAGGGCGGAAAATTGCTACTATCAGGTGAGTTCATCCGGACACCTTTCTTGACTGATATGCGAGACAAAACCAATCGAATCTTCGTCCTTACACTGTCACTCATCCTTGCCAACCTACAGGGTGGTTGTTCCCAGAATCCCCAGGTGCGAAGGCAGAAATTCTACGAACAAGGCATCGTCTATTTTGACAAAGGCAAATACCCAGAGGCGGTGATCTCCTTCGGTCGAGCTTTACAAATCGACCCGCGCTTCGCTCCAGCGCACTTCAGGCTCGCTCAGTGCCACGAGCGCCAAGGAAGCTGGGCCGCTGCCGTCCAAGAACTTGGGCGGGCGATTGACCTCGCACCGGATGACTGGCAAGCCCAAATCGAACTTGGGCGGATCCTGCTCGCTGCCGGCAAGGGCGGGGATGCCAAGGATCGCGCCATGCTGGTCCTCGGCAAGGCCCCGCAAAACATGGAGGCGCAAATTCTGCTCTCGAATGCGGACACCGTCCTTGGAAATTTGAAGGACGCTTTACTGGAAGCCAGAGATGCCGTGAAAATGGCGCCGGATCGACCGCTCGTGTATGTCAATCTTGCGGTAATCGAGGAAAGGGCCGGCTCGAACAGTGAGGCCGAAGTGCACCTGCGAAAAGCCGCCTCTCTTGATCCGACTTCCATGGACCCGATCATGGCACTGGGGAATTTCTACCAAAGGCAAAAACGCGGGTCGGAAGCAGAAAAGGCATTTCGGACAGCCCTGGTTTTGGCACCAAAGAATCCCTTGCCCCGCACGGCTCTCGCCGGCCTGTACCTAAACTTGGGCCAGGAAGCTGCGGCTGAACAAACCTTGTCGGAGGCCAAGCAACAATCCCCCGATGATCCGGCGGTGTATCGATTGCTCGGCGACTATTATATTGCCCGAGGAGATTCCGCCAAGGCGCTAACGGAATTTGCTCGACTTTCGGCCGAGCATCCAGGTGAGTCGCAAGTCCAAAAAACATACATCCAGCTGTTGATTGTCAATCATCGGATCGATGATGCATCGCGGCTCACGGACGAAATTTTGCACAAGTCCCCACGCGACGCACAGGCGCTTCTTCTTCGAGGGCAGATTCTGCTCGAACAAGGACATTTCGACGAAAGCATCACAACGCTCGGCGAGGCCGTACAACTCTCTCCCGACGTTGCTTTCGGACATTATCAGCTCGGGCGCGCGTTCGACAGGAAACGGAATGTAGCGCAGGCCGAGGGCGAATGGCGCACGGCCGTGCGCCTCGAACCAAGGCTCGCAGGGGCTTGGTCGGCGCTCGGTACGAGCGCTGCACAGCGGCGCGACTGGCGAGCGCTCGAGCCCATCAGCAACAAGCTTCTCGAAATTGCTCCGCGATCCTTGGAGGGCTATCTCCTTCACGCGACAGCAAGATTCAACCAAGGAGACGCGACCTCGGCCGAAGCAGATTTGAAACATCTAGTAGAGATGGCTCCGGAAAGTGCGCTTGGATACGTGAAGCTTGGCCAACTTCGCGTGGAGCAGAAGCGGTGGGCAGAAGCTGAGGATACCCTCGAGAAAGCGCGGTCCCTAGAACCTGGCTCCCATGACGCTCTTCAAGCACTGGTAGATCTTAATTTCCGTCGCGGCCAAGCCTCGAATGCCATCCGACTCGTTGAGATCCAGCTCGAACGAACCCCGGACAATGCCCCGTTACACTTGTTGCTCGGACAGGCATTCCTGCGAAACGGGAAGCCGGCGGAGGCAGAGCAGGCATTAAAGCGAGCCATTGACCTCGACCAACACAACGTAGCTGCGCTGGTTCTATTGGGGCGAGCACAAGCAAATCGTGGGGCCACGGACCTAGCTATTTCGAGCTATCAACGTGCGATCGAGTTGACTCCAGGCAATGTCCGGCTGTACGTGGATCTTGCTGTCCTGTACGAGTCTAATGGGGACTGGCACAAAGCAGAGAGCTTGTATCAAAAGGCGCTTTCGGTCCAGCCCGATGATGCTTTTGCTGCCAATAATCTCGCGTATCTCATGCTCGAACACGGGGAAGACATCAATGTGGCGCTGACGCTTGCGCAAACCGCGCGGCGCGGTCTTGCGGGGATGCCAAACTCCGCCGACACGCTCGGCTGGGCTTACTATCACAATGGATCATTTTCTGTCGCGGCCCCATTACTCGAAGAAGCCGTTAGAAAAGCTCCTACGAATTCAACCTACCTCTACCATCTTGGCCTAATCTACGAAAAGCTCAACGACACTGCCCGGGCCCGCGCGCAATTCGAAAAGGCGATCCGTATTGATCCAAAATCTCCCATCGCGGAACAAGCGCGCCAAGCATTGAGCCAAGTCTCGGGTTCCTAGCTCTGGTCTCGAAGCGGTCTTTGTGGAAGCC
>MNEA01000014.1 GCA_001917435.1 Acidobacteria bacterium 13_2_20CM_2_57_6 | reverse complement strand
CAACAAAGTAGCTATGCGTCCGTGAAAGCGTTCCCCGACGCGAACCTGCCAACGGTAGCGCTCGACGCCAGGCGGAACGCCAGTACGTTTGTCTGGCGATATTCTTAGAGCTGGCGGGCGTAAATCCTTCTGCCGTTTACGTAAGCGGCAAGCACAGTCAGAAGCGCAGCGCCAAGCACGGCGACCATGGTTGTAACGAGCACTCCCCGGTAGCCGCCTATGCCCGCGGTGCGTATCAGGAATCCGCCAGCCAGAGCGCCGCCAACACCCATGAGAATGTCCATAATCGGGCCGTAACCATTACCCTGAAAAACTCTTCCTGCGCCCCAGCCCACAACCGCTCCGACCAGAATCCATGCGAGTCAATACGTACACTCCTCCTTGCTTAGTCGATTCGAGAACGGGGACGGACGTGGTCCGCCCCCTCCAAACGAAGGGCTTGTGGCTTCAGGCCGCTACGGCAGCGACAGTCCTTTGGATCGTTGAATTGAGGACTTCGTACGTTTGAACGCGAGCTGTACCTTCCATTACGGACGCCAGGATCTTCGTCACTTCTGGAAACGTTTTACGATTGTAGGCCTCCGCGTGCTCCGCAGTTTCCCACATACTGAAGGCATGAACTTCTTTTCCGCTGGGGTAAAGGAAGGTGATTTCGTCGAGGAACCCCGCCTGCTTGCGCAGAATGGGAATCACTTCGCTCTCCATTTTCTTCTTGAATTCCGCTGCGCCATCGATCTTCAAATGCATCGATACTTTGCGTGCAAACATGGCAACCTCCTTGGTTGGTGACCAAGGGGGATTCAGATAACCTCCATTGGTTCAGGTAGGCTGAAGACTCCCTCCGTCACTTAACCATCATAGGTTAATTAACTTGACGTGTCAAGTACAATCCTGAGATTATTTTCAGGACTTAATCAAATGCAGTTAATTGAGCAGGAGAGCCCATGGATGTCTGCGTAGTGATCAAACAGCGGCTGGAAGAATTGGGCCTGGAGCAAAGAGATCTGGCGGCCGCCGCCGAGGTTACCGAGTCTTACATATCGCAATTGTTGACCGGGAAGAAATTGCCTCCGGAACCTGGCCGGACCGACATTTACGAGAAGATGGGGAAATTTCTAAAAGTTCCGGGGGCAAACTGTCGAAGCTGGCGGACCACCAACGCAAGGAAGACTTGAATCGCAACCTAAACGAAACGCCCAAGCCCTTGTTTAAAGAAGTTCGCGAGTTGATTCTCCGCAAGTGCGCTCCCGCGAAGGAAAAACAGATACGCGTGATTTTTGAGAAGCAGCCCTTCGGCGAACTGGAGCGGCTGGTCACACAAAAGCTTTTGGACGTGGTCAAGAGAGTCGCAAAGGACGAATTGGAAAGTGAAACCTGGCTCCATTCGGTGGCGAGACTCAGCGGTCGAAGTTATGAAGCGCTGCGGGTCAGCATCCTCGAATTCATGGACGCGGATGCTTTTAACGTGTCCGTCGAGAACTGCGAGTCATTTCTGGACCCACTGATCGAATCCTGGGATATCGATCTGGCCACTTTCGGGATGGAAATCGTTTTGAATCGGAGACTAATCCCGGATTATGCAAAGAAATTTGAGTTTGTCGAAAGGGAAGCTGCTCAAACTGAGGAAGAGCCAGGGCTGAAAGAATTCCTTCGGCACCAGTCCGTGAGCGGTGATGCGACCGAGGAAGAAATCGAGTTCTAAAGAGGCTGAGGTTTAACGGCAAGCGCCCGACGCCGCTTTATTATTACCGGGCATTGCAGAATCTCAGGGACCCTCTCCATTTTCGGGCGCTCACGGCCCAAACCTTGCGGAAGAAAATACGCGGCCAGTCCCAGCCGGAAGGGTCAGTCGCCCCGATGCATAAATACCTGGAGGCGGACGGCGTCGAAAAGCAGCTTCAGCTTAACGGCAGGAAAAAGGCAATCCAGCGCTGGGCCGGAAGCCGAGGCGGTCGGGACAAGAAGCAAAAAATAAAAGCGTAAAATGTTTTCGTCGCCCAAACGTGGGCAGTTCCCTGTCATTTTCTCCGTAGATAATACTTGGTGCAGAGTTGCTGGATACGCAGGGTCGCTCCAGTCCTGCTATTCTTGAGGAGCGAACTCGCGAGGCATTTGCACGAACCATGTTTGAGAACCTCACAGAAAAGCTGCAACGGACGTTCAAGAATCTGCGCGGGCAAGGCAAGCTCACGGATGAGCATCTGAACACGGCGCTGGCCGAAATTCGCGAAGCGCTGCTCGAAGGCGACGTCAACGTCGGCGTAGCTGATGAGCTGCTTGCCAACATCCGCGCGAAGTCCATCGGCAGCGAGGTGATGCTGCAACTTTCGCCCGACCAACAGGTCGTGAAAGTGGTCCGCGACGAGCTGGCGGCGATGCTCGGCAAACACGCCAAGCCGCTGTTTGCTTCGCGGCCACCTTCGGTGTGGATGATCGTGGGCCTACAAGGTTCCGGCAAGACCACGACGACGGGAAAACTCGCGAAATGGCTTTCGCAGCATGGTCATCGTCCGCTGGTCGTGTCCACGGACGTTTACCGGCCTGCCGCGCGCGAACAGCTTGCGCAAGTCGCGAAGGCGGTCGGCACGCCAGTCTGGCCCGGAGCAGGAACGGATAAGCCGCTGGAAATCGTCAAAGGGGCGATCAAGGAAGCGAAACTATCCGCCAGCGACGTAATTCTGGTGGACACAGCGGGGCGCCTGCACATTGACGATGAATTGATGAACGAGCTGAGCATGCTGAAGAAAGAACTGCAGCCCAGCGAAATTCTGTTCATCGCGGATTCCATGATTGGCCAGGACGCGGTGCGCTCCGCCGGAGAATTTCACAAGCGCCTTGGGCTCACCGGCGTGATCCTGACGAAGCTGGATGGCGACGCGCGCGGTGGCGCGGCGCTGAGCATCGGCAAAGTTACCGGCGCGCCGGTAAAGTTTGTCGGACTTGGCGAGAAATATGAGGCGCTCGAAGGATTCTATCCCGAGCGCATCGTGTCACGCGTTCTTGGTATGGGCGACATTATGTCGCTGATCGAGCGCGTGGAGCAAACCGTCGACAAGAAAGCGGCGGCCGACCTCGAACGCAAGCTGCGCAAGGAAGAGTTCACGCTGGAAGA
This sequence comes from Acidobacteria bacterium 13_2_20CM_2_57_6, assembly GCA_001917435.1. Taxonomy (GTDB): domain Bacteria; phylum Acidobacteriota; class Terriglobia; order Acidiferrales; family UBA7541; genus Acidiferrum. Next base: position 14,953 of record MNEA01000014.1, on the reverse strand, counting down.
TTTCCGCGATCAGCTGAAGCAGATTCGCAAAATGGGGCCGCTCGAAAAAATCGTGGACATGCTGCCGAAGATGGGGCCACTGCAGAATCTTCCGAAGGATGCCAAAGTGGATGAGGGCCAGCTCACGCGCGTGGAGGCCATTATCAACTCCATGACCAACCAGGAGCGACGCGATCACAATGTGATCGACGGCAAACGGCGCAAGCGCATCGCCAAAGGCAGCGGCACGACGGTGCAGGACGTCAACACCGTCCTCAAACAATACCTGCAAATGCGCACCATGATGAAGCAGTACGGGGCTATGGCCGCCCGGGCGAAAATGAAAGGACTCGGCAAACTCGCGGGATTATCATGAGCGGCGGCGCAGGTTTTTAGGGCGGCGAGCGAATCAGTTTTTGTCAGAAAAAGAGAATATCGGCGACTTGAAGCGCCAGCTTTTCCGGTTCAAGATCGTTGCGGTTGCACAAAACAATTACAGTCAAACCATCTCCTTCGGTAAAGCGTTCGATCACCGTGCGGAAGCCCATGGTGCCCCCAGTGTGCCACATGCGTGAATGACCTTGATAGGGATCGAGGAACCAGCCAAAGCCGTAGGAAACAGGCTTGCCGGGATGGAGATTGTTGTCGTCGGGCTCCTTTGGCCAGTGAGCCTCGGACCCATCCGTGAGTTTCACGGGCGTGAGCGCGGCCTGAAATTCCTTTTCGTTGAGCAGCGTGTGATTGCGCAGAGCGTCGTCCCACTTGGCGAGATCTTCGAGATTCGAATAGATGCCGCCATCGCCGAGCGTCGCAGAAGTCGAACTCTGATCGGTTTCTCTTAGGGCGCTGCCGTCCTTAGAATGGCCGAAGGCGCGGTTAACGACTTCGTTCTTCCCTTTCTGTAAAACGAGGGTGTGATTCATTTTTAGCGGCGCAAAGATTCTTGCGTGGAGAAAATCGCCGTAGGAGTTTCCTGAAACTTTCGCAACGATAAGCCCGAGCACGACGTAACCGGAATTGCTGTACCACCAACTGGTCCCCGGCGCAAACTTCCCAGTTTTCTGCTTCTCCAGTAATTCCAATACCGCATTGTCTTGAATTTGTTTCTCCGGCGTCCAGACGGGACCTTTTATTTTTTCCGCCGCGTCCATCAAATCTTCGTAGTCGGGCAAGCCAGAGGTGTGATTCAGCAGATTTCGAACGGTAATGGTGCTTCCGTCAGCAGGAAAATCAGGGAAGAGTTGCGTCAGGGTTTGGTCGTAACGCAATTTGCCGTCATGTACGAGAAGCATGATGGCCATGGCGGTGAATTGTTTGGTGAAAGAAGCGAGCCGGAAATTCGTATGCGCGTCGATTTTCGCTTTCGAACGAAGGTCGCGCACACCGTAAGCGCGTTCGAACACGGTGCGACTATTTTTGCGCACGAGGGCTGCGAGGCCGGGAGCATCGGGAGAAGTCACTCCCGAGAAAACGGCGTCAATCTTCTTGTCAATCGAGGTTTCTGAAGACTGCGCTGGTAATCGAGCCGCGGTTCCCAGACTGAACAGCGCGGCGAGCGGGATAATGACGTACAGCTTCACGAAGCCTCTTTCCTGCGCGCCGCAGCATATCATTTACACGTGGAAATGAACGATAGATACCCAATGAAAAGCCAAAGGATGTAACTTGGGTGTTCCTTCCGTCGTATTCTCTAGAGACTCGTTCCGGCATCATGTCAAGCGTGTGTGCCGAGCGCCGCCAGCGAATCGGCGGCTCGCGCCCGCAGGATTCGGTAAAGTAACGGGAGAATTGTTCCGCGCCCATGCTCGCCGTCCGTGACAATTTAGCGCTATGCCTCAGCGCCCTGCGCGCGCACAAGTTGCGCGCGTCGCTCACCATGCTAGGGCTGACGATGGGCGTGGCCACCCTGATCACGGTGATGACCATCGTGCAGGGCGCGAACGTCTATGTCGAACAAAAGATCGCCAACCTGGGGACGAATGTTTTTCAAATTGCGCGAACTCCTTTTGCGGTGACCGACTTCAACATCATCATCAAAGCGCTGAAATACAAGAAGATTGAGATGGAAGAAGTGCGCGCGGTAGCGGAAGGGTGCCCGGCCTGCGAAGTCGTCGGCGCCACGGCGAGTACCACCGCGCGGGCCAGGTACGGCAACAAAGAAGTGCCGGACGTGAGCTTCTCAGGCCAGACAGCGAACATGGCGGATATTGACACGCGCACGGTGCAGCTCGGACGCTACTTCACTCCCACAGAAGCCGAACATCGCGCCGGCGTCTGCCTGATTGGCGACACGCTGGTGCAGCAGTTGTTTCTCGGCAGGGACCCCATCGGGAAGTTCATTCGCGTGGGCAACGATGAGCTGATGGTGATCGGGGTGATGGAGAAGGTCGGGAGCGTCCTCGGCCAGGACCAGGACAGCTTCGTCATGGTGCCATTGCCGGTTTTCCTGAACATCCAGGGCGCGCATACCAGCTTGATCATCAACGTAAAGACGAGTACGGAGAATTTTGAGAAGGCGCAGGACCAGGCGCAGCTGGTGTTGCGCGCGCGGCGCCACATCACGGGCCCAAGGGAAGCCGATTTTTTCATCGGGACGAAGGAAAGTTACATGAGCTTGTGGCGCAGCATCAGCTCGGCGTTTTTTGCGGTGTTCATCCTGGTTAGCGCCATTTCGGTGGTGATCGGCGGCATCGTCATCATGAACGTCATGCTGGTGAGCGTAAGTTTGCGGCGCAGGGAAATTGGCGTGCGGCGCGCAGTGGGAGCGACGAAACAGGACATCCTTCGGCAGTTCATGGTGGAAAGCGTTATGCAATGCATCGCCGGCGGAATCGCGGGCATCTCGATGGGGTTCCTGGTTGCGCTGGCGTTGCGGACTTACACGCCCTTCCCGGCTTCCGTCCAAACGTGGGTCGCGATTTTGGGAGTTATCCTGAGTTCCACAGTGGGGCTGTTCTTCGGAATTTATCCCGCGGTGCGGGCGTCACAGCTCGACCCGGTGGTTGCCTTGAGGTCCGACGGATGACGATCATGACGCTGGCGCAAGCGAGGGAAAATTTCCTCGCCGCCATGGAGACACTGCGTTCGTCCAAAGTGCGTTCGGCGCTGACGGTGCTGGGGATCGTCATCGGGGTGTCGTCGGTAATTTCCATGGCGGCGATCATCCAGGGACTCAACAAGTTCGTGCAGGACCGCGTGGAAGCGCTGGGCTCCCGAACCTACTTCATTTCGAGATTTCCGCCGGGCACCGACCCTTCGCGCTGGCCGGAGAAGATTCGCGTACGCAAGTATTTTGAGTACAACTATGCGGGCTTTATTCGCGATGCTGCGCCAGACGTCCAGGCATTAACCACTATCGGCACACGCGGCTTTTTCTTCGGCGATTCGAATTTGATAACCAGCGGGCACTACAGCGTGGAAAAGGTCATCGTGCGCGGCGCTGAGCCGGAGTATATCGACGCCATTCCGTTGTTTAGCATCGCGCGCGGCCGCTTCATCAGCGCCTTTGACCAGGAGCATGCGCGCCCGGTCGTCGTCCTTGGCGCGGCGATCAGCGAGTCCCTGTTTCCGAACACTGACGCGCTGGGGAAAACCGTTCGTATTAATGGAAGCGTCTATGAGGTTGTCGGAGTTTTCGAACACGACCAAGGGTTGTTTGTTGGTCCGGGCGTGGATATTTTTGCCGTGATCCCGCTGAGCTGTTTCAAGAAGGAGTACCCCGAAGCGAAAGAGCTGATTATGGCGTTTACGGTTCCGGAAAACGTAAACGTCGAAACGGCCCAAGGCGAGGTCATTCAAGCAATGCGACGCCTACGTCGCATCCCGGCCGGGAAGGAAAACGATTTCGAATTGAGTTCCCCGGACTTCATCAGCAATTTATGGAACCAGCTCACCGGTGCCCTGGTGATTCTGACTACGGTGATTAGTTCGATAGGACTGCTGGTGGGCGGTATCGGGGTGATGAACATCATGCTCATCTCGGTGACGGAGCGAACCCAGGAAATTGGCGTGCGCAAGGCCATCGGGGCACGCCGTGCCGATGTACGCCTGCAATTTTTGCTGGAGGCCGTGGTGCTCACGCTGGTAGGTGGCACAATCGGGATCCTCATCGGCGCCGGAGTCTCTGCAACGGTGCGAACTCTGGTGCCGTCGATTCCCGCGACGCTTTCTTATCTGTGGGTGACGATTGGATTCGCCATCTCCGTCGGGGTGGGCTTGTTTTTCGGCTATTATCCCGCAAATCTCGCTGCGAACCTGGATCCCATCGCTTGCCTCAGGTACGAGTAAGGACCCCCCGCAAAGTCCGTCCTGATTTTGATCATCAAGACCACGCGATTTTCAATGAGCTTGAATACGAAATAATCCGTATTAATATGATTTGATTTATCGTTTGTATCTGCATTAAAGTGCTTAGCGACTTAATTTACGTCCTCCGGCTCACTACGGCGCGAAAACTTCGGAAACAAAGGAGACAACGTGCGGCTTTGTCGGGATACTTTCTTCCTATTTGGTGTTTTTCTTTTCGCGGCGGCTTCTGCCCATTCACAAGTCACCGCAAATGCCAGCGGGGAAACCGACCGAGGATACTTCGCAAACTGGTTCAACCGCCTGGACAAGACGCAGGCAGAGCAGCCTCACTGGGCTACACCGCTCGCCACGACTACGCCGCGCCTCGAAGAGGAATTTCGCTTCGACACGCTGTGGCAGACCAACAACGGCGGCATCACGACTGAAAATTATGGCGGCGCAAAAGGATTGGAGCTGATCCCTGCCGAGCGCGTCGAGGTGATTCTCGTTGCCCCGCCGGCCTATATCGTGCATAACGACAGCACAGTACGGGATGGATTCGGCGATTGGGGCTTCCTCGTGAAGTACCGGATTCTTTCCTCGAATGAAGAACACGGAAAATACATTTTGACGGCGTTTTTTCAAACGGCATTTCCCACAGGTCAGTACAAGAATGGAGCGACCGACGCAATCATCACGCCGACCATCGCATACGGGAAGGGCTTCGGAGCGTTCGACATCCAAGGCACCTTTGGCGTGACGCTGCCAACGGGCAACGAGGTGGCGATCGGCCGCACGTACCCGTGGAACAACGCTTTTCAATATCACTTTTTTCGAAAGTTCTGGCCGGAAGTCGAAGTGAACTATACTCATTTCCAGGACGGCCCGAGCAATGGGCAGACGCAGGTGTTCATGACTCCGGGCCTGGTCATCGGAAGAATCCATCTGTGGAAGCGCTTAGCAGTTACAGTCGGCGGAGGAATGCAGATCGCTGCGACTCATTTTCACAGAAACAATCACAATGGCATTTTTTCGGTGCGCTTCCCCTTCTAACCTCGGGAACGAGAGCAGTGCTTTAAATACCCGCCGCTAACTGGGTTTTCATCATCCGGGCATTGCGCTGCCAGAGGAGCGCTCACGGGATTTAGCCTGGTCGACGCTGGACCTCGTTCAGAGGCACAAACAGGGGCCTGCCGGCTATTCGCAGACTTCGATTGCCGCCAAGCGTGCAGACAGGCTACACTAGTTGAGTTTAGGAAGGACGGACTTAGTGTTAACGATTCGACTGTCAAGAATTGGGAAGAAAAAGAAGCCCTATTACCGCGTGGTGGTGATCGAGAGGACCCGTCCGAGAGACGGGCGCGTAAAGGAAGCAGTGGGCACGTACGATCCGCTGAAGAAGCCGGCAGAGATCAAGCTGGACGCAGAGCGCATAAAGTATTGGATCGGCCTGGGAGCCCAGCCCAGCGATACGGTACGCAGCTTTCTACGTTTGCAGAAAATCGCTTAGTTCCCCTGCGCCCTCCTGAAAATTTGCGCGTCCCCGGCTTCGCCGGGGGCCGCAATCCTTAGGTAGCCTATGAATGAACTGGTTGAAGCTATAGCCCGTGCTCTCGTAGATCATCCCGAGGACGTGCAGGTGAAGTGCGTTGAGGGCTCGCAAGTCACCGTGCTGGAACTTAGGGTGCATCCCGAGGACTTAGGCAAGGTCATCGGGCGGCAGGGCCGGACGGCGAAGGCGATTCGAACGTTGCTTGGCGCATCCGGAATGAAACTACGGAAGCGGTTTACTTTGGAAATCCTTGAAGATTGACCGCTTGGCGGTCATGATTTCCGGCGGGCCGCAACTCGGTCGTACTTCTCATTGAGCCGTGAAACTCCACGCTGGTTCATAGTTGCGCGCATCCTACGAGCGCGCGGCAACAAGGGCGAAGTCGCCGCTGAAATCCTGACTGATTTTCCCGAACGCCTGGCACGATTGCGGGAAGTTTTTGTCGGACATGCCGACGGCAAAAATGAGCCGCGACGGCTAGCGGTGAAATCCTGCTGGCTGAGCCAGAATCATCGCGGGCAGGCGGTTTTTCATTTTGTGGGCGTCGCGTCGATCTCAGAAGCGGAAAAATTCCGCGGGCTGGACGTGTTGCTTCCGTTCGAACAGCGGGTGACGCTGCCTGCGGGACGGTATTTCGTGTCGGACCTCATCGGTTGTTCTGTGTTTGAAACTCCTGCCTTGCCTCCAGTCATGTCTTCTTCGCCGTGCTCGCTTGCCGAAGCGCCGGCTCTTCTCGGGACCGTTCGCGATGTGCAATTTTCCGGGGAGGAAATTTCCGGGACGCCGCTCCTGGAAGTGGAAACACCTGGCGGCGAAATTCTGATTCCGCTGGCGATGGATATTTGCACGAAAATCGATACGGTCGCGCGGCGGATTGATGTGGTCCTCCCCGATGGCCTTCGCGATCTCAACCGCGAATAAGCCAGCCGGTGTACGCTGCTCGTTTCGCGGTGGCCGTCGCGTTTCAAGCCGTCCGCATGACAAGCGGGAAAGGCATTCGTTAGACTAAGAGCGGATGCGATTCGATCTCATCACGATTTTCCCTGAGTTTTTTACGGGGCCGCTGGACCACGGTATCGTGCGCCGGGCGCGAGAAAACGGGCTGGTAGAGATTCATGTGCAGGACTTGCGCGAGTTTACCAAGGATCGCCACAGGACCGTAGATGACCGGCCGTTCGGTGGAGGCGAGGGCATGGTGCTGAAGCCCGCGCCGTTGTTTGAGGCAGTGGAGTCACTGGTCGGCCATAGCGCTGGCCACGCATCGAAACCGGGTGGGACTGATCCGAAAGCGGCAATCGTTTTGATGTCCGCGGCGGGGAAACTGTTTCGCCAGGAAACGGCGCGGCGGTACGCGCAGTTGGAGCGAATCATTTTTATTTGTGGCAGGTACGAGGGCGTTGACGAACGCGTGGCGGAGCACTTGGCGACGGACGAAATATCCGTCGGTGATTTCGTGCTGAGCGGCGGCGAGTTGCCGGCCATGATGATCGTGGACGCGGTGACGCGCTTGTTGCCTGGAGCGTTAGGGAATGAAGCGTCGTCGCAGAACGAGTCGTTCAGCGGAGGGGTGCACTCGGAGTGCGAATCGCGTGGCAGTGCGAGGAGCACGAGTCCGCGGCCTGCTCTGGCTCTGCTCGGGTTACAAGTCACCAATCACACTCTTTTGGATTTTCCGCATTACACGCGGCCTGCAGTGTACCGTGGCTGGGCCGTGCCCGAGATTCTCATCGGGGGAAACCACGCGGACGTGGCTAAGTGGCGGCGCGCGGCTGCGCTTGAAAAAACCCGCCGCAATCGCCCCGATTTGTTGCCTGAGGAATAAAATGGAATCCCTTGAGGTTCTTATTCATCCCATGAGGAGCCTTCCAAGAGCAGCGGAACAACCCATGCGCACCAGGGCTATTTTCACGGTGGGCGCCAGATGCGAGGTTTCATGAGCAACGAGACAAATGGAAACGGCTATGGACCCGAAAAGCCCATTGCTATTTACTACGAGCATCCGGACTGGTTTCGGCCGCTCTTTCAGCAGCTCGACGAGCGCAGGGTGCCGTGGCTGAAGATTGATGCCCGTCACCACTACTACGACGTGAACTCGCCCGAGCACGAATATTCGCTGCTCTTCAATCGCATGAGCCCTTCAGCGTGGCAACGCGGCCTGGGTCACGCCATTTTTTATACGCTCAACTACTTGGCGCATCTCGAAGGCAAAGGCGTGCGCGTGGTCAATGGGTACCGGTGCTTCAACCATGAGATCTCGAAAGCGCTGCAGCTAACGAACTTGGAAAAACTAGGATTGCCATATCCGAAGGCGCGGGTCATCAATCATCCGTCCGAGGCGCTGGATGGGGCCGAGGCCATCGGGTACCCCGTGGTCATCAAGCCAAACATCGGCGGCAGTGGCGCGGGGATCGAGCGTTTCAATTCTCCGGAAGAATTGCGGCGCGCTGTCCAAGAAAATCGGCTTTATTTCGGCATTGACTCCACGGCGCTGGTGCAAGAAGCGTTCACGGCGCGAGGCGGAATTATCACGCGCGTCGAGGTTCTTGGCGGGAAATTTCTTTACGCCATCCAGATTCACATTACCGGGGAGAGCTACAACTTGTGTCCCGCAGACATTTGCCAGAACACGCGAGGTGAAGAGTTGACACGCATCGCGTGTCCCGTGGACGCTCCGAAAAGCGGAATGAAGGTGGAAGGCTACGATCCGCCGCGGCAGGTGATCGAAGACGTGGAACAAATCGTGGAACTCGCGGGAGTCGAAGTCGGGGGCATCGAGTACGTGATCGACGACCGCACCGGCAAGCAACTCTATTACGACGTGAATGCGCTTTCCAATTTCGTGGCCGACCCAGTGCGCGTGATTGGCTTCAATCCCTACGCGCGGCTTGCGGACTTCCTTATCGCAGAGGCGCAACGCCACGAAGCGAATCGCAACGAGCGCGTTGCCGCCAGCGGAGGCCCGCGATGAGATACGGCTACTGGCTTCCCGTTTTCGGCGGGTGGCTGCGCAACGTGGAAAACGAAAACATGGAGACGAGCTGGGCGTACGTTAAGAAGCTCGCACGGCGCAGCGAGAAGATTGGCTTTGACCTGACGCTGATCGCCGAGCTCAACCTTAACGACATCAAGGGCGTCAAAGCGCCCTCGCTGGATGCGTGGTCCACGGCGGCAGCGCTAGCGGCGGTGACGGAACGGATCGAATTGATGGTTGCGGTGCGGCCGACGTTTCATTTGCCCGCATTGCTGGCGAAGCAAGCCGCCAACATCGACCAAATCAGTAACGGGCGGCTCACGCTGAACGTGGTCTCTTCGTGGTGGGCGGATGAAGCGCGGAAATACGGCGTTGCGTTCGAACAGCATGACGACCGGTATGCGCGCACCGGCGAGTGGCTCGACGTTCTGGACGGCGTCTGGAAGCAGGATCATTTTTCCTATTCGGGGAAGTATTATCGCGTGGAAGACAATGTTCTCGAGCCCAAACCGGTGGCGAAGCCGCGGCCGACGCTCTACGCAGGCGGCGAATCGCCCGCTGCAAAAGAGCTGATTGCGAAAAAGTGTGACGCCTACCTGATGCACGGTGATCCGCCGGAGCGCGTCGCTGAGAAGATTGCTGACTTGTGCGAGCGCCGCGCAAAACATAATTTGCCGCCGCTGAAATTTGGCGTTGCGGGATATGCGATTGTCCGCGAAACGGAGCGCGAAGCGCAGGATGAATTGCGGCGCATCACGGACGTTCAGCAATCCGCGGCGGGCTATGCGAATTACCAACAGTGGCTCGCCGGAACGCAACTGGAGCAGCGCGTTTCATTGGAAGATTACTCAGTTTCGAACCGCGGATTGCGGTCCGGCCTCGTTGGTACGCCCGAGCAAGTGGCCCAGCGCCTGGCGCAGTTCGAAGTCGCCGGGGTCGACCTCGTTCTACTGCAATTCAGCCCGCAACTCGAAGAAATGGATCGCTTTGCAGAAACGGTGATTCGCCGAAATTCCTCACTGGCGGCGCCTGCTTAGTGGTTCGCTCGTCACCCATCGCACCCCAAATCCGCTAGGCAAAATGTAGCAATTTGTCTATAATTATAGATTGCGTCTGAAGAGTTGGCCCTGCCTGAGTGGGTCTAAAAGGAAACAGGAACATGAATCCGGTAATTCGTAAGTTACATGAAGCGCAACTGCGCAAAGACCTCCCCGAGTTTCGCGCGGGTGACACCGTGCGCGTCAACGTCCGCCTGCAGGAAGGTGAAGGGGAAAAGGTCAAGGAACGCCTCCAGGCATTCGAAGGTGTGGTGATCTCCAAGAAGGGCCGCGCGTCGGGCGCCACATTTACGGTGCGCCGGGTCAGTTTTGGCGTCGGCATCGAGCGCATCTTCCCGCTCCATTCGCCAACCATCAGCTCGATTGAGGTGATTGGGAAGGGTAAAGTTCGTCGGGCACGGCTGTATTACCTGCGCGATCTCAGGGGCAAGGCCGCCCGTATCAAGCGCGCTGGACGCGACGAGGAAGAGAGGCCGGCCGCCGTTGCGGCTACCGCCACAGCCGGCACCGAAGCGAAGGTTTAGCCGCCGTTTCTGCATTCCAAATTTTGCGAAAAGAGCCTCCGTTCCCCGAGGCTCTCTTATTTTGAACGCTACCCAAGAGCTGCTAGGGCTGAACGTTGGTGACACCCTCTGCGCCAGGCTTGGGGAAATGGTTTTCGTACCAGGCGATGCAGCGGTCGATGGAATCGATGTTGTGCTTGACTTCGCTTAGGCCGTGGCCCTCGCGCGGATAACGTACGAAAATGGCTTCCGTGCCCACGTCCTTCAGTGCGATGAAGAACTGCTCGGCCTCGGCGATGGGCACATCGTTGTCATTTTCGCCGTGCATCAACATGGTCGGCGTGTGTGCAGCAGCAACATGCTTCAGCGCGGAGCGTTCCCACGCGACGTCCATCAAATTTCCCTGGTGTAGGAACTGTCCGAATTCCATCTCCTCATACTGGTTGTAATAGGTCATGTAGTTGTAGCTGACTAGGTTGGCGATCCCGGCGATGGGCACCGCGGCCTTGAATTCATTCGTTTGGGTGATGAGCCAGTCGGTCAGTTGGCCGCCGTAACTCACCCCCTCGATGCCCATACGCTCGCGATCGATCCACAGATAACGGCGCACCGCCGCACTCACTCCATACAAGACATCTTGTCCTTCGTTTCCATCCTGGTCGCCGAAGACGGCGTCAGCGAACTTCTGCCCGTAGCCGGTGGAGCCACGATAGTTAACGTTCAGCGTGGCCCAGCCATGCGCCGCGTAGACCTGATTCTTGAAATTGAACACCGGACCATTTTGCCCGTGCGGCCCGCCGTGAATATTGACGATGAGCGGATGCTTCGACGTCACAGTCATTCCCAGCGGCTTGGTGAGGAAGGCCTCGACTTCAAACTTGTTGTCGTTGCTGATGAAGGTCAAAGACTCAACTTCAGCGATCTTTTTTCCCGCGAAAAGTTCCGTGTTCAAGTCGGTAAGCTTTCGCGGCGCAGCAGAGCCCGTTTTGAAATAAAGCTCTGCTGCATCTTGCGCAGACGCGAAACCATACGCTAGCGATCCATCTTTCCCGACGGACCAGCCGCCCACGCCTCCCGTGTCTTTCACTACGTACTCGGGTTTGCCACCGGAAATCGGCAGCCGCACCAAATGGATGCTACCGCGCTCTTGAACGGTGAAATAGATGGCCCTTCCGTCCGGCGCCCATCGCGGCGCACCTTGCCGGTTGTCTAGCACTGCTCCGATTTCGCGCCGGTCGCTGCCGTCGGCGTTCATTACCCAAACGTGCGTGTCTTCCATGGTCGTTTCGCGGTCGGTCAACCCGCGGCGCGTCCCGCGGAAAACGATGCGTTTGCCGTCCGGTGACCACAATGGTTCGTACTCGTTGAATTCCGTCGCGGTCAGCCGGCGAATGCTGTTGTCTGCAACCTTCAAGGCGAAAACGTCGTAGTTGAAAAACTCGTCTTGATTCGGCTCGCGATTCGAAACGAAGAGAATCTCCTTGCCGTCCGGCGACCAATCGGTGGAGTGCTCATCGGTATTTCCTTGCGTGAGCTGACGCACCTGCTTTGAGGACACATCCACCACAAATATGTGCAAGCGCTGATTGTCATTGAAGCGCGTCATTCCTTCGCCTGCATCGGGTTTATAGAGATAACGCGTGATCACCATAGGATCGCCGCTGGCTTCCGCAGCCTCCGCTCCGGGAGTCGAGGAGATAAACGCGATCTGCTTGCCGTCGGGCGACCAGGTGAAATCATTGCCCGTGCCGGGCAGCGGGCTGTTGGTGCCGTTCGGCGCAGCGAGGAAGGTGACCTCAGAGCCATCCGGCCGCGCCACGAACAACCCGCCCTTTTCACCCTGATGCCCCTGAAACGCGAACCATTTGCCATCGGGAGACCACAGAGGTCCGCCGCCGGAATCTTTTTCGCCGCCCACGCGAACGGACTTTTGCGTGGTCAGATCGATGACCCAGAGTTGGCCATACGGCCGTCCAGGCCGGTCGCGCATGACAACGGTATAGGCGATGCGCCGGCCGTCGGGCGATAGCTCGACGCCGCCAACGGAGCGCAGGCGCGAAAGGTCGCTGCTGGCAAGTCCTTGTGCCGCGCCCGAAGAAGCAAACATGATTAGAGCTACCGCATAACAAAAACAGAAACCGGCTCGAAGCAAAACAGACCGCAAGTAGAGACACATGAAATTCTCCCTTTCCCACTTGAGCGAGTGCGAAATTTGCTCGGCCATCCTAGGCTGCGGTGTGCTTCGCGGTCAACTCGTCTTCTGAAGCTGACAATGTTCGGCACGAAAAATGGAAAATTCGAAGGCGCACCTCCCTGCGACGTTGGCAAACCTGGCGTCTTCCTAAAATCCTTCCTGTTGACAATCAACAGGAAGAAAGCTTATGCTCCTGTTGTTTGTCTAATGGAGAAAACATGGCTCCTCCGCGCAGAGAAGTTCTACAAGGCACGCTCGACCTGATTGTTCTGCAAACACTTCACGCCATGGGCCCAATGCACGGCTACGGCGTCGCCCAGCGCGTGCAGCAAGTCTCGGAAGACTTGCTCAAGCTGAATCAGGGCACCCTCTATCCCGCCCTACTGAGGCTCGAGCAGCGCGGCTGGATTACTTCCAAATGGGGCGCCTCGGAAAATAACCGCAAAGCGAAGTTTTACTCGTTGACGCGGGCTGGCCGCAAACAGTTGCTCGCGGAGACCAGGAGTTGGGAACGCATGACCGCGCTCATGGCACGCCTTCTCGGCGGTACGGAAGGAGCCTGATATGGAGTGGGTTCGCATTTTCGGCGCGCGTTTGCTCGGTATCTTCCGCAGGCGCCAATTGGACGGCGATCTTGACGCGGAGCTCCGGGCACACCTAGAGATGCTCACAGAGGAAAACATTCACCGCGGCATGAGTCCGGCTGACGCGCGCTACGCTGCTCGTCGCGCATTCGGCGGCGTCGAGCAAGCCAAAGAACTGTATCGCGAGCAGCGCACCATTCCATTTCTCGATGCGCCGTTGCAAGATTTGCGCTTTGCTCTTCGAGCTTGGGGGAAACGCCCGGGGTTCGCGCTGGTAGCAATACTCACTCTCGCTCTGGGAATCGGGTCCACCACGGCGGTCTTCAGCGTGGTCGACCGTATTCTGTTCCGCAGCCTGCCTTATCCCCACGACGAACGCTTGGTCAGCTTTGGCGATAAAGCGCCTTTCGAAGCGAATGAGTTCGTGCTCGGTCCGGATTACGTGGACTGGAAGAAAGCGCAGACTCCGTTCGAGTCCGTTACATCCTTTGTGCCGGGCGGAGCCGATTGCGATCTCACCGAACGGAACCCCGTCCGTCTGAAGTGCGCGCTCGTTGAATCCACATTCCTGCCGACGTTTGGGATTCAGCCCTTCCTTGGGCGGAATTTCACAAGCGACGAAGACCGGCCGAACGCACCGCGTGTCGCGCTCGTCACGTATGGATTGTGGCGTTCCCGCTTCGCCAGCGATCGTAACCTTCCCGGTCACTCGATTTCCCTCGACGGCCGGGCCACTGTCGTAGTAGGGGTCCTCCCTCCGCAATTCGAGATGCCCAACCTCGGCCACGACGACATTCTTGTTCCCGCCGCTCTCGATGGGTCGACCGATCGCCGGCCTAATGCACGGCAAATGATTTTGAGGGCCTTTGCGCGTCTCAAACCCCGCATTACCATCAAGCAAGCAGCTGCTGCAATGGAGCCGCTCTTCCAGCTGTCCCTCAATTACGTCCCCCCGCAGTTTCGTCACGAGGTGTCATTCCGCGTGCGTTCTCTCCGAGACCGGCAGATACAAGATTCCCGCGCCGCCTCGTGGGTCCTTCTCGGCGCCGTTCTGGCGGTGCTGCTTGTTGCGTGTACCAACGTTGCAAACCTGCTCCTCGCGCGAGCGACCAGCCGCGCGCGGGAGTTGGCCGTTCGCACTGCTCTGGGCGCAACGCGCTCACGCTTGGCTCGGCAGGCACTGACGGAAAGCCTGCTGCTGGGAGTGCTGGGCGGCCTAGGGGGGTGTTGGTTCGCCCAGCTCCTGCTTCGCATGTTTGTCTCCATCGCGCCCGAGGGCATTCCGCGGCTGGAGCAGGCCACGATTGACGTTCGCGTTTTGCTTTTTGCGCTTGGCGTGTCGCTCGTCTCCGGCATTCTGTTTGGCCTGGCATCGGCGCTTCGCCGTCCGCAACCGGAATTGCTCACTGGAAAAGAGGTCCACTCGACGTCGCGTGGAAGGCTTCGCCAAGTACTGGTCACCGTTCAAATTGCCGTTTCTCTGGTTCTGCTCGCCGGAGCCGGCTTGCTCCTGCGCAGCCTCTGGAAGCTCGAAATGGTTTCGCTCGGCATGGACGCAAGAAGTGTCATCACCGCAGGACTGGATCTCGCCCAATACCGCTACCCGGACTCCGCGAAGCAGCTCGCTTTCTTCAGCCAGCTCGAATCTCGGTTGAAGCAAATGCCGGGTGTTACCGCGCTAGGCTTGAGTGACACGCTGCCTCCTTCGGGCGGCATGCAAGCCACCTTTCTGTCGGCCATTGAAATTCCCGGGCACCCCAAATTCAGTGCGGGCACCGGCGGAATGATTGGCTATCGCTACGTTACTCCGAGTTATTTCCCTGCG
>MNEA01000085.1 GCA_001917435.1 Acidobacteria bacterium 13_2_20CM_2_57_6 | reverse complement strand
GACGACAGAAGAGAGGTTCTCGAACGTCTCTGGGAACACGTGGAGTACGTTGGCACATCTGCTGACAACCCCTACGCGTTGGAAAAACAAATAGACGTCTTCCTTTGCAAGGGCGCGAAATTCGGAACCCTCACCCAGCTCTGGCCGAAATTGAAGAGATGGCGCTAGGCGCCATTCACGACCTGCGCGCCGCCAACTTCGATCCTGCACCTAGCCCGAATATCATTGCCCTTCGTTTGCCGCGCGTCCCAGAGGTAGTTTTGCTTTCTACGATACAATCGTTCCCGGGAAAATGACCGAACCAAAAGCCCATGGCCGAGGGCTGCGGCTCATCGCGGCCTTCAAGCTATTGAAGGGCGTGGCGCTTCTTGCGCTGGGCATCGGCGCTCTCAAACTTCTGCACAAGGACGTCGAAGCCATTATCGTTCACTGGATCAACGTTTTTCAGGTTGATCCCCACAGCCACTACTTACAACTGCTTCTTGAGAAATTATCGATTCTGGACGACCGGCGACTGAAGCAGCTCAGTGTCGCCACATTCATTTATTCGGCTATTTTTATGACCGAAGGCGTCGGCCTGGCATGGCGCCAGCGCTGGGCTGAGTATCTTACGATTGTCACAACGGCTTCCCTGCTCCCGCTGGAAGTCTACGAACTTGCCAAGCACGCCAGCATCGGCAAGGGCCTGGCGCTGGTGATCAATCTAGCCGTGGTTGTTTACCTGGTCGTGGAGATTCGCAGGTCCAGGAAGCCGTCCTGACGGCTTCTCGCGCCCGGGGTCTGCTTCAGGAGCACTGCGAAACTCTACGGAATCGTCAGCGTGTACCCTTCGCGCACGAAGGTGGCGGCTTCCTGGCCGTGGTACCGGTAGATGACGATCAGGTATTTATCTGCGCCAACGGCGGGGTCGCCACCCAGGGCATTGTTGGTCACTACGAAACTCATTGCTCCGTCGCGGACCCGGGCGCGCAGCATGTCTGTCACGTTGACGGTCCGTCCTTGAATGCCATAGTAGGCGCGGATGATCTTAAGGCCATTCCAGTCATCGCGATCGCGGTCGCCGTACCCTGCGGGACGGTCATCCCAATCATCGCGGCGAGGATTCATCATGCGCACGTCAAACATGTGCACTTCCACGAAGCCGCCTTCCCTGTAAGTAAATTCGCGCTCTTCATTCTGGCGATTTCTTGCGATGATGCGGAGCGACTTGTTGGCTCCCACGGCGGGATCCCCTCCCATGGTCTGGTTGGTGACCGCAACCCGCCCATTCACGCCGCCGCGTCCGACGAGATCCTTAAGAATATCCGTGACGTCGTTGCGCTGGTTTTTGAAGCCGTACTCCGCGCGCACGATCTGCCAGCCTTCTTCTTGTGCGACCACTCCGGCGCTAAAAATGCCGGCGCCAATTGCGAGGATGACCACAGCGATGACAAACACCCCAGTTCGATTTGTGAGCTTCATTCAAGACTCCTTCAGGGCGAAGGCCCTCCGTACTCTTTTTCTCACTTTAACCCCGGTGGCGTTTCCCGTTAATGCCAAATCAAGACGCGATTGTCGTGAACGTCTACAGCGTCGGACTAGAGTTCGCGCGTTGCACTTCGCGAGCAAAGGCGGCTAAACTTCGAGGCCTATGAAACGCAGATTCTTCGTCCTGGCTACCATCATCCTTTTTGGCCCCCCCGTACTCGCCGATCAACCCAAGGCCCTTTTCTACCTGACGCGTGAGCACAAGTCCGTACGCTCTTTCCTGGCTCATGCCGACAAAGTCGACATCCTCGTTCCCACGTGGTATTCCGTTGATGCGAATGGCCTTGTCTCCGGTGGCCCCGATTCGCTCGTACTCGAAACGGCCCGCCAGCACCATGTCCCCGTCATGCCAATCGTCGTTAACGGCGGATTCTCGCAAGAGGACATTCATAAACTACTTATGAATAAAGCGGGCTACCAAGCCATGGCCAGCAGACTCATGGCCGCCTGTAAGGAGAACGGCTACCTTGGTATCCAGTTGGACTTCGAAAACATCCACTGGACGGACCGCAACGCGCTCTCCACCATGGTTGCCGATGTCGCTTCGGAGTTTCATAACGCCAAACTACTACTCACCATCGCCACCGTGCCGAATGCTCCCGGCGCACCTGGCGAAGGCGGATTTTCTAATTGGATCTACGAGAATTGGCGTGGCGCGTACGATTTGCGATCCCTGGCGCAAAGCGTCGATCTCATTTGCCTGATGACCTATGACCAGCACACGCGCTGGACGGCGCCGGGTCCCGTTGCCGGATGGTCGTGGACCACCGGGAACCTCGATTACGCTTTCAAGTTTGTGCCCAGGGAGAAGCTTTCGCTGGGCATCCCGCTCTATGGCTATCATTGGTTCGCTGGCGCGCCCACAAAGGCTCCTCCGCAGCCCGGCTTCCCTGCGACGGACAAGCCCAATCCAAGCGCCGAGTACATCGCCACCGACGACGCCATGGATCTCGCAAGGGCCTATGGAGGCCGCGTGGAATGGGATCCGACCGACCGTTCTTCCTGGTTTTTCTTCTACCGCGACGACCTGCGCGAATGGATTTTTTTCACCGACGCGCACACCTTCCGCGAGCGCTATACGCTGGTCAAAGACCGCAGCCTGCAGGGGTTTTGCTCCTGGGTTCTCGGGACGGAAGACCCTGCCATCTGGGATCTTCTGCCTTCCCACAAGTGAAGGCTCGCAGTACGTGCTCGTTTCTGTTGCTCCGATTTGCAAATCTGGAAGTCTTCCCTCATCATTACTAGTTTGTTTGGGGACGCAGCACGCTTCTGCTGCAACAATTCTTGTTCTGAATTCATTCTTTCCGTCGATCGCATTCTGATCGTTCAATAAAAAGGAGCGGCATGGAAAAGCCTTCCAAAATCGCGCCCGCCAAAGGAAAACTGGGGATTCTGCTTCCCGGCATGGGCGCTGTCAGCACCACCTTTATGGCCGGAGTCGAGCTGATCCGCAAAGGCAAATCGCAGCCCGTGGGCTCACTCACGCAGATGGGCACCATTCGCTTGGGCAAGCGCACGGACGCGCGTTCGCCGCTCATTAAGAAATTCGTCCCTCTCGCGGAACTATCGGACCTCACGTTTGGCGGCTGGGATATCTTCAAGGACAACGCGTACCAGTCCGCGGCCAATGCCGGTGTCTTGAATCCGCAGGACCTGGAAAAGGTGAAGCCCTTCCTTTCTACCATCAAGCCCATGAAGGCTGCGTTCGACCACGATTTCGTCAAGATGATCGACGGTCCAAACATCAAGAAGGGCAAGAACAAGTATGAGATGGCGCTGCAAATCAAGGAAGACATCGCCAGCTTTCGCAAGGCTTCGCGCGCTTCGCGGCTGGTGACCTGCTGGTGCGCGTCAACGGAATCGTTCGTCAAGCCCGAAGAAGTGCATTCCACGCCGGAGAAGTTCGTCGAGGCTATGCAATCCAATCATCCCGCGATTGCGCCTTCGATGCTTTACGCCTGGGCCTCGGTGACCAGCGGCGTGCCTTTCGCCAACGGCGCGCCAAACCTGACCGTCGATATCCCTGCGATCCAGAAGCTAGCACATGACCACAACGTGGCCATCTGCGGGAAAGATTTCAAGACCGGGCAGACGCTGATGAAGACCATCCTCGCGCCGGGGTTCAAGGCGCGCATGCTGGGACTGGAAGGCTGGTTTTCCACCAACATCCTTGGCAACCGCGATGGAGAAGTTCTGGAGGATCCGGGCTCGTTCAAAACGAAGGAAGAGTCCAAGCTTAGCGTGCTGGAATATATTCTTCAGCCGCAGTTATATCCACAACTCTACGGCAAGATGTGCCACAAGGTGCGCATCAACTACTACCCGCCGCGTGGCGATAACAAAGAAGGATGGGACAACATCGACATCTTCGGCTGGCTTGGCTATCCGATGCAAATCAAGGTGGATTTCCTCTGCCGCGATTCTATTCTGGCCGCGCCGATCGTTCTCGATCTTGT
This sequence comes from Acidobacteria bacterium 13_2_20CM_2_57_6, assembly GCA_001917435.1. Classification (GTDB taxonomy): domain Bacteria; phylum Acidobacteriota; class Terriglobia; order Acidiferrales; family UBA7541; genus Acidiferrum. The sequence continues at coordinate 23,278 of MNEA01000085.1, read as the reverse complement.
TCTGTTCCTGGACCTGGCGCAACGCGCGGGAATGCGAGGTATTCAGGAGTGGCTCAGCTTTTACTTCAAATCACCGATGACCGCGCCGGGGCTGTACCCCGAGCACGACCTCTTCATTCAATCCATGAAGCTGAAGAACACCCTGCGGTGGATGAAGGGCGAGGACCTCATCACCCACCTCGGCCAGGAGTATTACGATTAGTTCAAGCTAGCCGGCGTGGGCGGCAGCGGATTTTGCTTCGACGGCGTCGAGCACGCGAGCCGAGTAAATCAAGGCAGCCCCGGCGTTCATACTGACGGCAACGCCCAGGGCTTCGGAAATCTCCTCCCTGGTTGCGCCAGCCTTCAAAGCAGCATCGGTGTGGAACACAATGCAACCGTCGCAGCGGGTGGTGACGGCAACAGCGAGGGAAATTAACTGGCGCGTCTTCTCCCCGAGCTTGGTAGTCTTCGAGTTGGCGGCACTCAATGTCTGATAACCGCGAAGGGTGTCAGGCGAGAGCTTGCCAAACTCACCCACTCTGCCGCCGATTTCCTTATGGTACTGATTCCAATCCATGACCATGGTGATTTCTCCTGTTCTGATTTTGAGAAGTTCGAATCGCGCGCGATTATACTCCCGGCTCGCGCGAATATGATATCTTCTCCAGTTCACCCGAACCTGCCAATTGGTAAGGCGGTCGTAGCGGCGTGGCGCACCCCTCTCCTCGTGTGCCGCCGGAGCAGTGGAACTTATTCCAAGGAGCCGTATTCATGAAGAGTTCGTATAACGGGAAGCCTGTTCCCACGGAAGGCAAGCCAATCGGCTACAGCGGCGGCGAGTTGCAAGTGCCGGACACACCGATTATTCCATTCATAGAGGGCGATGGCACTGGGCGCGACATCTGGAAAGCGTCGCGGCGGGTGTTCGACGCGGCAGTGGAGCACGCTTATGGCGGCAAACGCCGCGTGGCTTGGTTCGAAGTGTTCGCCGGCGAGAAGGCCTTTAAGACCTTCAACGAGTGGCTGCCGAACGATACGGTCGAGGCGATTCGTGATTTTCGTGTCGCTATCAAAGGACCGCTTACCACCCCAGTCGGAGGCGGCATCCGTTCTCTGAACGTCGCGCTGCGTCAGCTCTTGGACCTTTACTCCTGCGAACGGCCGGTACGATATTTTAAAGGTGTGCCGTCTCCGGTTCGCGAGCCGGAAAAAATGGACGTGTTCATCTTTCGCGAGAATACCGAAGATGTTTATATCGGCATCGAGTGGAAATCCGGATCGCCCGAAGCGAAAAAACTCCTCGAGTTTTTGAACCACGAAATGCTGAAAGACGGCAAGAAGCAGATTCGCTGGGATTCCGGCGTGGGCATCAAGCCGATTTCTCCGACGGGAACGAAACGCCTGGTGCGCCGCGCCATCAAGTACGCTCTGGCGAACAAGCGCAAGAGCGTAACGCTAGTGCACAAGGGCAACATTCAGAAGTTTACCGAAGGCGGCTTCCGCGACTGGGGCTACGAATTGGCACGCGAAGAGTTTCGTGCGCAGACGATCACGGAACGCGAAAGTTGGATCGTCGGCAATCTTGACAAGAATCCCTCGCTAACCGTCGAGCAGAATGCATCGATGATCGAGCCCGGTTTGGAACAAGCCACGGATTCCTTCAAGAAAACGGTCTACGCCGAAGTAAAGCAGACCCTCGATTCGATTTACGCGACCCATGGCAAAGGACAGTGGAAGCAAAAACTCATGATCAACGACCGCATCGCCGATTCCGTCTTTCAGCAAGTGTTGATGCGCGCGGATGAGTACAGCGTCTTGGCGACTTCCAATTTGAACGGTGATTATTTGTCGGATGCCTGCGCGGCACAGGTTGGCGGACTGGGCATGGCGCCGGGCTCAAATATCGGCGACGGCTTCGGCGTTTTCGAAGCCACGCACGGCACTGCCCCGAAGTACGCGGACAAGGACGTTATCAATCCCAGTTCGGTCATGCTCTCGGGCGCGATGATGTTTGAGTTTTTGGGCTGGAAGGAAGCAGCTACGCTGATCGAGGATGGCATCGCGCGCACCATTCAGCAGAAACGGGTGACATACGACCTCGAGCGCCTAATGCCGGGCGCCGCAAAAGTGGGCACGTGGGCGTTTGCGTCCGCCATCATTGAAAACATGAAGGGCGCCGCTGTGGCGCGCTAGTCAAGGAATTTAGCTGGATATAAGGAGAGGCATGATCAGAAAAAAAGTAACCGTCGTAGGCGGCGGATTCGTGGGCTCGACCACGGCGCAGCGCATCATCGATATGGAGCTGGCCGACGTAGTGCTGACGGACATTCTGGATGGCCCGCCAGCCGGCAAAGCGCTGGACATGATGGAGTCCGGTCCGATTACGCGAACGGATTCGCGCGCCACCGGCATTTCCACGGCGAACGGCGATTATTCCGCAACGGCAGGAAGCGACGTCGTCGTGATTACCGCGGGCTTTCCGCGCAAGCCCGGGATGAGCCGCGACGACTTGTTGAAAGCCAACTACGACGTAGTAAAGGCCGTCGTCGAACAAATCGTTAAGCATTCTCCAAAATGCATCATCATCGTGGTGACGAATCCCCTGGATGCCATGGCCCAGGCGGCACTGAAAGTCAGCGGCTTCCCGAAAAACCGTGTGCTCGGGATGGCTGGCGTCCTAGATTCCGCGCGGATGAGTACGTTCGTAGCAATGGAGTGCAAGGTCAGTGTGGAAAACGTGCACTCTTTCGTGCTCGGCGGTCATGGCGACGACATGGTGCCGCTGCCGCGCTATTCGACGGTGGCGGGAATTCCCCTCCCCGATCTCTTGCCCAAGGAGCGAATCGACGCCATCGTGGAACGTACACGCAAGGGCGGCGCCGAGATCGTGAACTTGCTGAAAACCGGTTCTGCTTACTACGCTCCCTCTGCCGCAGCGGTCGAAATGGTGGAAGCGATTCTCAAGGACAAGAAGAAAATTCTTCCCTGCGCCGTTTATCTCGACGGCGAATACGGAATCAAGGGACTCTTCGTGGGCGTGCCTGTTAAGCTCGGCGCAAACGGCGTCGAAGAAATCATTCAGATCAAGCTGACCTCGGAAGAAAATGCCGCGCTCCAAAAATCATCTACCTCGGTGCGCGAACTCGTGACCGTCCTTGGGTTGTGATCTTGGAGTACATGAATCGCAGATAAAGCGATGATCATACGCCGGATGATGCCGTTGATTGCGGGCCTGACGCTACTACTGGCGGTCACATTCGCCCAAATCAAAGACACCACCGGAAATCCTGTTCGCGTAGCTCTCGTCAAGATGCCCTACGTGGGCGAGCGCAATGTCCCCGAACTCTCTGGCGGTCCTGATTATCTTGAGCAAGGCGGCCTTCGCCAGCTCCTCGAAGATCAAGGAGTTCAAGCAAGTCTCTCCCCTCCCGTGGCTCTCTCCGCCGACGAGGACAAGGCCTGCGGTTCCTGGAACCGCCTCGCACTGGCCAACGGCGATCTCGCGAAAATCGTTGCAGACGAGAGGCGCAACGGGCACTTTCCGGTCGGGCTGCTCGCGAACTGCAGTTCAATTCTCGGAATGCTCAGCGGACTGCAGCATTCCGGCCCTACCGCGAAGCCCCTGCGCGTGGGTATGGTCTTCGTTGACGCCCATGGTGATTTCAACACGCCTGAGACAACTCTGAGCGGCATGCTCGGTGGGATGCCTGTGGCCATCGCCTCCGGCCAGTGCCTCACGCGGATGCGTCTCAAAGCCGGTCTGGAGCCGCCTCTTCCAACGCGGTACATTGTCGAGATTTGTGTGCGCGACACCGACCCGCTCGAACAGGAACTCCTCGACCGCTCCGAGATTCAACAGCTTACTTTAGAGGACGTTCGTACACGTTCGTCGAATCTGCACGGCGCGATGAAAAGGCTCTCAGACGCCACGGATGTCATCTACATCCACGTGGATATGGATGGGCTCGATCCGCGCGAAGTACCCGGCCACCCCCTGACGGTCCCCGGTGGACCGACTAGCATAGAATTGGCCGCCGCTTTGACGGAGATGTTCAAATACGAGAAGGTGGCCGCGTTCGGCGTGGCATCAACGCCCTACGGCGAGAAGGACAAAACGGGCATTTCGCGCCAGGCCGCGTACAATTTGATTCTCGGGGCAGCGAAGGGCGTCCAGCAACGGAGACCAAAGTAGGTTCGGTTCAGTTCAGTTCGGTACGCCGCTATAACTCCAAGATCGTGTGGTAGCTCTCACCAGCCGAAGAGCTTGCTCGCGCCGTATACCAAAGCTAGCGTAAATCCCGCAATCACCACTTCGCCTATGGCTCCCACTGCAAACGGCCGCAGGCCCTGCTTGCGCATCTCGCTGAAACTGGTACGTAGTCCAACACCCGCAAACGTCAACAAAAACGCCCAGCGTGAAAGATTGGCGAGCGCTCCCACCTGATCTTTGTTAAAAAAGTGATACGTCGCAAGAACCGAAATCAGCAGGAAGCCGAGCACGAATCTTGGAAACTTCTGCCACAGGAACGCCGCTTTGTTCCCTACCGACTTCGCTTGCCCCTGGCTGGCCCAGTAGATGGCGTAGGCAAGCACCACGAAGCCGATCATGGCGTTCCGCGTAGACTTGACCAGTACAGCGAGTTTCCCTGCAGCGTCCGAATAGAGCGCTCCTGCCGCTGTGGCTTCCGCCGTATTGTCCACGCCAAGGCCGGCCCACAGGCCATAGGCACGGTCACTCAGATGGAGAGCATGCCCAATCAACGGAAAGGTGAAAAGCGCCAGCGCGCCAAGGGCGAGAATGGCCGCGATCGAGAACGAGGAATCCTCGTCGTCGGCTTCAATGGCGCCTTTGGTGGCGATGATCGCACTGACGCCGCACACCGCCGAGCCAACCGCAAGCAGCGAAGTCAGTTTGGGCTTGAGGTTGAACAGCCTGCCGAGAAAGGTCATAAACGCGAGCGAGCCGGCGATCTCAATGGCCACCAGCACAAGGCTCACTCCGCCGAGCTTCAAAATATCGCCCAGAAGAAAACGCGAACCAAGCAGCACGATCCCCGCTTTGAGCCAGAACTCATACGTAGCCACGCCCGTCCGGAAGATTTCTGGGATGCCCACTGTATTGGAAATCACGAGTCCCAAAACGATGGCCCAGAGGACATATTCAATGTTCGGAAACGTCCAGTGATGCGCCTTGGCGTAGGCGCCGACGTTTTGCTCCAGTAATTTGCCTGCGTAGCCGACGGCCGCGAGCAGCAGGACGCCGGGAATCACCCGCAGAAATCGCAGCGCTGGTTGCACCGGCCGTACCTGTGGAACCGTGATTACGTCAGCCATGTTTCGTCATCTCCATTTCCTGAAACCCTTCACCAGGGGACGTGCTTGAAAACGCCCGTGCGCACCAGCAATGCCAAAAGAAAAGCCACCAGCACTGCCCAGGTGTCCACAGATAGCTTCCAGCGGTTTCCCGTCTTTGCTCCCACTACTTCTGCACTCATAGGTATGCTCCTGACGATCTAACTTACCGATCTAGGTTCACCAGTCGAATCCGTTCTATTCCTGTCCCAAAACGACGCACTAATTTCCGCGACGTCCCGTGACGCCACACGCCCGACGATCAACAACGCGGGAGCCGGGAGCCTTTCTTCGCTGGCAAGCCGCCCAACGCTCGACCAGCGCAATTGCTGCTCGGAACCACTGGCGCGAGAGACGACCACGCAAGGAAGGTCCGCCGGCAGCCCGCCCGCCAGCAATCGCTCCGAGACTTCCACGTAGTCTGCGCCTGGCATGTATAGAACAAGTGTGGTCGTACTCGTGACACAACCCCAGTCCATCACGCTGCCGTCGCTTCCCCGCGAAAACGTAGTAAACAGGATTTGCGAAGCTACTCGGCGATCCGTAAGCGAGATTCCCGCTGCCGCCGCGGCTCCCAGCGCGGCGCTGATACCGGGAACGATTTCCCACGCAACGCCTGCCTTGCGAAGCGCTTCGATTTCTTCTCCTGCCCGGCCAAAAACTGTCGGATCTCCGCCTTTCAACCGGACAACGGTCTGGTGAGCCCCGGCACAGGAAACCAATAGCGAGTTGATTTCATCCTGGGTAAGGAGTTTCTGGCCAGCGCGTTTGCCAACATTGATAACCTCGGCAGCGGGCGAGATCAGGGCCAAAACGCCTTCGCTGACGAGCGCATCATGCAGAACCACGTTCGCGGCAGCCAGCAAGCGCACCGCTTTCAAGGTGAGCAACTCAGGATCACCCGGCCCTGCTCCAACAAGGTAAACCTTGGCGCTCATGCCACGCACTCCCCGCGGCCTAGTTTCAAGGAATAGGTTTCCGTATCGCCCCAGTCCACGAAGAGATCCTCTGTAGCGCTGGTAACTTCTGCCAAGGGGAGAAGCCTTGCCTTGATGGCGCTGTCCGGCGTACGCGACACCCACGCGGAAAATGTTTCCCCCGCTTGCCGGTCCGCCTGATAGAACGCCAGCAGTTCGCGAATAATCCCTGGGATGGGCCGTGCGGGGACGGACATAATCTGGCGTCCAAACCGCACCCCATCGGCATTCACTCTGCCGCCAAGCAAAAGCTGGTAATAAGGCGCTTGCCGTTCGCCGACTTTCCGGACATTGCCGTAAAATCCGATGTCTGCGATGTGATGATGCCCGCAGGAATTGGGGCAGCCGCTGATTTTGATCCGCAGCTTCTGTATTTCCGGGTCGGTGTAACTGTCCAGTTCGCGTGAAAGCACGTCAGCCAGCGTCAGCGAGCGCGTAATCCCGAGATTGCACGTTGTCGCTCCCGGGCAGCCGGTAACGTCAGAGATAGTACGCGCTCCAGGAGTGGCCAGGTCCAGCGCGCCAAGTTCGTCGTAGATCGCGCGCACGCGGTCAAACGGAAGCCACGGTATGACGAGATCCTGATTCACCGCAATCCGCACGCCGCTCAGTTCGTTTTTCTCCAATACATCCGCGAGGCCGCGCATCTGGTTGCTGTGCAACGTCCCGGCCGGCAGCTTGATCCATACCGCGCCGTATCCCGTCTGGCGCTGGGACATCAGGTTGTGCTCGGCCCAGCGGTCATATTCTGGATCGCTCGGGGTTTCCGCGGTCACTGAAGACAAAGGCGTCGGCGCGATGGTCACCAGCGATGGCCGGATGGGAGAAGGCATCGTAAAAGTTTCCGCAGGCGCTTGCGAGACCTTGCGTTTCTCCGCCACCAGGCGGCGGAACTCTTCGATGCCCTTTGCGCGTAGGACGTACTTCAATCGCGCCAGCAGCTTGTTCTTGCGATTCCCCGTTTCGGTGAAAACTCGCAGAATAGCTTCTATCGTGGGAAGCAGTTCTTCTTCCGGCAGAAAATCCGTCAGGACCGCCGCTTCCGTCGGTAGGCTTCCCAGCCCGCCGCCGACGAGGACCTTGAATCCGCGACGCGCCGTGCCGTTGTTGCCACGGACTTGCGCGATCAGCCCCACGTCATGGATTCCCGCAACCGCACAATCTCCATCATTCTCGCAGCCCGAGAACGCGATCTTGAACTTGCGAGGCAGGTCGTGAAAATCCGGATGCCGCAGGAGATATCGTGAGACGCCTAGAGCGTATGGCGTCACGTCAAACGCCTCCCCAGGGCAAATCCCCGCTACCGGGCAGGCCGTTACGTTGCGCACGGTGTTGCCGCAGGCCTCGCGCGTCGTCAGGCCCGCATCGGCCAGCAGACGCATGGCTGAGCCCACGTTCTCGAGCTTCACAAAATGGAATTGGACGTTTTCGCGGGTGGTGAGGTGGCCGCGGCCAGTCGAGTATTCGTCCGCAATGTCCGCGAGGACGCGAAGCTGCGCGGGCTTCAGCACGCCCGCGGCGATCTTCACGCGCAACATCTGGAATCCTGGTTGCCTCTGGCCGTACGTGCCGTGCTTCAGGCGAAAGGGGCGGAATTGTTCGGCCGTGATGGCGCCGTTTTGCAATTGTTGCGCGCGCTCTTCAAAGCGGACGATTTCCGCTTCGATGGCTTCGCGGCTGTGCCGTTCTTCGACTTCCGTTAAGGCTGTTACGGCCGTCGCACTCATAATCCCTGGCCCCCAATTCTCGGTACTGAAAGTTCCCTCTCCAAAACAAAAAACCCACGATGCCAAGGTCTCTGGCACGTGGGCTTCGGAACTCTATGATTCAGCTGCCGCTAAGTCCGGAAACTCCTCTGGCCAGAGATGCGTGTCTTGCGACACGCAGCGTTACACGCGCAGGGGCAACGCATCATCTGGCAACAGGTCTTCATGGGGCCTAAGAATACTTTCTCGCATGCTCCGCTGTCAAAGGGAGCCATTCACCAAAGATTAGATGCACCGCATGCAAAAAAGTAATCAACGAAAGGCAACAAATTATTAAGGTTTTGCTGTTTCCGCACTCGGCCCCATCAGCGTGGCGGATTTGATGGAATCCAGCTTTGGCCAGCCTTTATCGAGATAGGGTTTACCCAGCTTGGAGATTTGATCCTGGTCGGGGCCGGAGCTCTCGCTGTATTGGTCGTAAAACATGTCGACGACATTCATTCCTTTACCATCGACAACCCCGAAAGGCGAGAAGCCTTGCCGGTCCAGCCCGGCGTTGTCCTTCAGGTTGATGAAGACTTGCGTCGAGCGCGTATTGGGCATGCTCGTTTTCGCGTATGTCAGGTAGCCGCGCTTGTTCGATTGTGTGACAGGCTCATCCTGAATATTAGCATTTTCCCACGCCGCGGAAACCGGCGGATACGCGCTGATGCCAAACTGCACCACGAAGCCAGGCACTACGCGGAAGAAACTGGCGTTGTCATAGAAGCGGCGCTTCACCAGATTGTAGAAGCGGTCCGCGCCAATAGGTGCCCATGCGCGGTTCACCGTAACGGTAAAATCGCCGCGAGTCGTCGTGAACTTGACTTGAAACGTTTCCGGCGCCTGGTCTTTGAGCAGAGCCGGGCGAAGCAGCGCGCGGTCAAATCCCTTTCGCGGTGCTTCCACCGGCGCACTCGCGGTTGCCCCGGGTTGCGCGGGCGCCGGAGCTGGTGTCTCCGCCTTTGGCTTTTCCGGCGGCTGCGTTTCCGCCGTCTGCTCTTTCGCCTTACAGCCAAAAAACAGTGCGCCCATTGCCATAGCGGCGACAAACCACTTTACTTGCTTCATTTCCTAACGCCCCCTATGCATGTGTTTGAAACTGTTTCGAATTACTTCCCAGCACTCAGTTCCCGGCTGATGCGTTCGACTTCCGTCATCACACGGAGTGTATTTTCACCTAGAATCTTCCGTACGTCACCCTCGGAGTAGCCTTTTTGCAGTAGCGCCTCGGTGAGTTTCGGCAGCTTCGTGGCGTCTTCCATCCCGTACGGCATATTCGCGCCATCGAAGTCCGAGCCCAGCCCCACATGGTCCACGCCGGCGACCTTTACTGCATGCTCGATATGCTCAATGATTTTTCCGAACTCCACGCGCGGGAGTTTGCCCTGTTCCACGTATTCGCGCGTGAGGCGGTCGCCCTCGATGAGCTGGCAGCCTTCATTGTCGCCGCACCGTTTCGTCACTTCCGCGCTGATGGCTTTGTTGATTTCCGGATCGGCTTTTTCCGCATTGCGGAATTCCTGGCTCAGAAAGCCCACATGGTAGTTGATCTGCACGACTCCGCCCTTTGCGGCGAGATCCTTCATCATTTGGTCCGTCATGTTGCGCGGCGCATCGCAAATCGCGCGGCACGAGGAATGCGATGCGAACAAGGGCGCCTTGCTGACCTCCAGCGCGTCATAAAACGTTTTGTCGCTGACGTGGGAGATGTCCACAATAACGCCGAGACGGTTCATTTCACGTACGACGTCCTTGCCAAACTCGGTAAGGCCGTTGTGCGCGGGCTTGTCGGTCGAAGAATCCGCCCATTCGTCGTTGCCGCTGTGTGTCAGCGTCATGTACCGGACGCCAAGCGCCGCATAACTCCGCAGCACGCCGAGGTTCGAATTGATCATGTGCCCGCCCTCGACTCCCATCAGCGCAGCGATCTTGCCCTGCTTGCGGGCCTCGCGCACTTCCGCCGCAGTCGTAGCGAGAACCATATCATTCGAATGCTTGCGAACCTGCTCCCGCACTGCGTCGATCTGAACGAGCGCCCGGTCCACGGCTTCCGGTCCGGTCACTTTGCTGGGCATCCAAATGGAAAAGAAAATCGCGCTGAGGTTCCCTTCGCGCATGCGCGGAATATCAATACTTCCTGTGGAACTGCGCGTTCCAAGATCAAACTTCCCGTCGAGAAACCGCTGCGTGGTGTCGTCGTGAGTGTCCACGACGATGGACGAAAAGTGCAGCTTCCGCGCCCGTTCCGAGATGGAGTCGGCGGAGACAACGAGTCCCGCCACGCAAACCGAAGACACGCACACGGCAGCGAACAACAATGCGCGGACCATGCTCTCCCCCAGTGAAACGATTACCCCAGTGAAGCGATTGATAGTAACGGAAATTAGTTTAGAGCGCCACGCGATCAGCCGACAAGCCAGCCCAGAAGCGCCTGCTTCCACGCGTCGCGATTCACCTCAGCAATGGACTCCGTCAGCGGAATCCCTTTGGGGCAAGCGTGCACGCAGTTTTGCGCGTTGGCGCATTCCTGAATTCCCCCGGGTCCCATGATCGCCGCGAGCCGCTCGCTCTTGTTCATCGCTCCCGTGGGATGCATATTGAAAAGCCGCACTTGGCTGATGATCGCCGCTCCCACGAATTGGTTATGCTCATTCACCTGCGGACAAACTTCCAGGCAGTTCCCGCACGTGATGCAATTTGAAAGCGGATAACCTTTTTCTTGCACTTCCGGCGACACGCGCGGTCCTTCGCCAAGATTGTAAGTCCCGTCAATCGGAATCCAGGCCTTCACCCGCTTGAGGCTTTCAAACATGAACTGCCGGTCGACCGCCAGGTCACGCACCAGCGGAAATTTCGACATCGGCTCGATTCGAATCGGTTGTTCGAGCTGATCCACCAGCGCCGAGCACGCCATTCGTGCTTTGCCATTAATCAGCATCGCGCAGGATCCGCAAATTTCCTCCAGGCAATTCGAATCGTAGGTGATCGGAGTGGTCTTCTTGCCGTCGCGCGTCACTGGATTCTCCGCAATGTCGCGCAAGCAAATAATGACGTTCATCGACGGCCGCCATTTGAGAGAAAACTCTTCCCATCGCGCGGCCTCTCTCGGCCCCGCTTGCCGTTTCACTCTGACCGCCACCTGTTTTGTTTCCGCCATAATTCCTCGACCACCAATTGCCTCAACCCGGAAGCAAACGCAACTATTTTACTTGGCCGCGTCGTAACGCCGCGGCCGCGGCTTGATCAACGAAATATCGACGGGCTCGTACGTGAGTTGAATCTCGTTGTTCACCCACTTTGCGCGCGTGGTCTTCAGCCAGGCCGTGTCATCGCGGTCCGGATAATCCGGCTTGTAATGCGCCCCGCGCGATTCATTGCGCGCCAGCGCCCCCAGTGTGATTACCCGTGCCAGGACAAGCATATTCTCCAGTTCGCGCGCGAAGTTTAGCGTTTGATTCGACCACTTCGTGCGATCGCTTAGATTGATCTTCTTGTAGCGCTCCTGCAACGCCCGAATCTTCCCGTCGGCCATTTCCAAATTTTTGTTGATCCGCGTAACCGTCACGTGCTCCGTCATCACGTCGCCGAGCTCGCGCCAAATTGTGATCGGATTCTCCGAGCCGTCTTGGTTCATGAGCTTCTGATTTTTCTCTTCCTGCCGTTTTCTTTCAGCGTCAAACACGGCGGACGGCGTGGACTCCGCGCCCTTTTCAAGATTTTTCGCGTATTTCACCGCCGCGGGTCCGGCGATCCCCCCGCCAAAAATGCACGAAACCAGCGAGTTCGCTCCCAGCCGGTTCGCGCCATGATATTGATATTCGCATTCGCCCGCCGCGTAGATTCCCGGAACGTTGCTGGCTTGATCCTCGCCATTCACCCAGATTCCGCCCATGGTGTAATGCATCGCCGGAAAAACTTTCATTGGTTCGACGCGCGGATCGACGCCCAGGAATTTTTCGTAAATTTCCAGAATCCCTTCGAGCTTGCGGTCCAGCGTTTCGCGCGGAATGTGCGTCACATCCAAATAAACCGCCGGTTGCCCGTCGATTCCCAATTTTTCCTGATATACGATGCGGTGAATCGCGCGCGTAGCGATGTCGCGCGGCACCAGGTTGCCGTACTTCGGATACCATTCTTCCAGAAAATAAAACCGTTCCGCCTCGGGAATGCTTCTCGGCGCGCGCTTCTCCGCGGGATTGCGCGGCACCCACACCCGGCCGCCCTCGCCGCGTGCCGATTCGCTCATCAGCCGCAGCTTGTCCTCGCCGGGAATCGCCGTCGGGTGTACCTGGATGAATTCTCCGTTCGCGTAATCCACGCCCAGCTGAAAAAGTGCAGCCTGTGCTGAGCCCGTGCACACCACCGAATTCGTCGACCGCCCGAAAATCGCTCCGTTTCCGCCGGTAGCGAAAATCACCGCATCCGCCGAGAACGTTTTCACTTCCATGGTCCGCAAATCCATCGCGCAAATGCCGCGGCACATGCCGCCACCATCGATTACCGCCGACAGAAATGTTGCACCTTCGAACTTTTTGACTTTGCCTTCCGCTTCGTGCCGCCGCACCTGCTCGTCGAGAGCGTAAAGCAATTGCTGGCCGGTGGTCGCTCCCGCAAACGCCGTGCGGTGATAAAGCGTGCCGCCAAATCGACGGTAGTCCAGCAATCCTTCCGGTGTGCGATTAAACATCACGCCCATGCGGTCGAGCAGGTCGATAATTCCCGGTGCCGCCTGGCACATGCGTTTGACCAGCGGCTGATTCGCCAGAAAGTCGCCGCCATAAATCGTGTCGTCAAAATGTTTATCGATCGTATCGCCTTCGCCCTTCTGATTTTTTGCCGCATTGATGCCGCCTTGCGCGCAAACGGAATGCGAACGCTTTACCGGCACAATCGAAAACAAATCAACGGGGATCCCCGCTTCTGCAACGCGGATGGTCGCCATCAGGCCGGCCAGACCACCGCCTACCACTATGATTTTAGGCTGTCTCATCTGTTTGGCAGGTACACCGAGAAGGGATGCCAGTCATATCGGAAGCTGATGATGATAAGGATTCCCACTAGACTGAACGCCACTCCCACCAGCGCGCCCAAACGTCCCGCAGCCTGCTGCGCTTTAACGGTAGCGGCCAGTCCCCATTTGCACAAGAAATTCCAAATTCCCGCGCCGAGATGGAACGAAGACGCGAGCACGCCAACCACAAAAAAAACCAGATACCACGGATTCCGCATGTCCGCGGCCACATTCGCATACGTCGACCGGCCGTGCGTAAGCCATCGCTCGGTGTAAAGATGCCATCCAATATATGCAAACGCGATCAGTCCCGTGTAGCGCTGCGTCAGGTACAGCCAATTCCCTACCCAGGGATACGCCGACACGTTTGATTTTCCGCGCAGCCAGATATAGACCCCATAGCCGCCGTGGAAGAGCATCGGCAGAAGAATCGCTCCCCATTCCACGATCAGCCGGAATGGAATGGTTTGCAGCTCTTGCGAAACCGTGTTGTATTTTTCAGCGCTCACCAACGCGGCGCTGTTGGACCAAAAATGCTCCGCCAGGAATGCGCCAACAGGAAGGATGCCGGTGAAGGAATGCAGCTTTCTGAGGAGATAACTTGTGTCAGGCCGGGTTGCCGTCGAATACATGCCCTCTCCGCCGCGTAAGTCCCAGCCGGATCACACAGCATGACTCGGGACGAGCGTTGAGAACCGCGGCCAAATCAGTATAGGCAGATGATTGCAGGTATGCAAGTTGGCCTGTTTTTTCAGCGGGCACAAACAGTTCGAAAGTTTCTTGCCGCCGCGGTAAAAGTAGCGGAAAATAGTTATTGTACGGATGAAATTCGCTGGGCCTCACCTCTCCTGGCCTCGGCACAACAACCGCATGTGAATATGAGCACAACACTGAATCTGGTTTCGGAGATGGAGCGCATCGCCAGCGCCCTCGGTGCGGAAACCGGGGGAGCGCCGGGCGTTTCTCTCTCGGTCGTCGCCGAGAAAATCGCCAAAAACCTCGGCGTCAGGAACGATGAAGTGGCTATCCTCGCGGTTTCCACACGCTGGCGCCACCTCCACTTTCTGGTTCCGGAAGCTTTGAAGAACATTGGTTTCGTTCCGCTCTCCAGCAACTCAGCTCTTTCCGCGCGCACCGCTCGCGAGAGCCGGCCGGAGATCGAGAATAATTTTGCCAGCACGCGGCACGCCACCATTTTCGAAAGCGTGAAAGTCGCCCCGGATGATGGAGGTACGATCCAGAAGATGGTTAGCGCGCCGATTCTGCTGGATGGCAGGGTCATCGGCGTCATCCAAGTCAGCCGCAAGGGCGCAAATCCGCACAGCGCCGGCCCGGATTTCACCTCTCAGGATCTCGGAAATATCCTGGCTCTTTGCAAGCCTCTCGGCAAAATGCTGCGTCACATCGCCGGCGAGTGACGCCTGCGCGTTGCCGCGTTTGTCATCGCGCGTTCATAAATCTTTCACCGTGCTCATTCGCAGGTTCGGAATTGAATTGACAGTGCAATACCTTCTTGTTACTTTTCCACAGCGGCGAAATTTTTTGCTCCCACACTAATCACGGAGGCACGGCAAACCGGCACCATGGCGTTCGTTGCGAAGAAAATTTTCCTCACCAAAGGCGTCGGCAAACATCGTGAAAGACTTTCGAGCTTCGAGCTCGCCCTGCGCAACGCGGGCATCGCCGCCTGCAACATCGTCCGCGTCTCCTCGATTTTTCCTCCAAACTGTAAATTGATTTCTCGCAGTGAAGGTCTGAAGCACATCAAGCCCGGGCAAGTCGCTTTCACGGTCATCAGCGAGAATTCCACCAAGGAAGCGCACCGGCTCATCGCCGCCAGCATCGGCCTGGCGCTGCCCAGTGACAAATCCATGTACGGATATTTGTCCGAGCATCACTCTTTTGGCGAAACCGAAGAAGTCGCCGGCGAATATGCCGAAGAGCTCGCCGCCGAAATGCTCGCGACCACCTTGAACGTAGAATTCGATCCGGACTTGTCCTTCGACGAAAAAAAAGAGGTCTACCGCATCTCCAACAAGATCGTCCGCACCATGAACGTCACGCAATCCGCCGTCGGCGACAAGCGTGGCTTGTGGACCACCGTCCTCGGCGCCGCCATCCTCATCGGTGAAGACGACTAAGTCAAAGCTGTTTTTTCTCCCAGGGCTGAGGTTTTCTCTGGCGCTCACCAAGCACAAAGTAATAGACCAAGCCTGCACCAGCAAATAGACTGATCGAGATGACCGGGATCACCGTAAGGAGATTGTCTTCTTTTTCGTAAGATACCGATAGATGCCGTGATTGTTCATAACGTAGACACGGCCTTGCGAAGGATCAGGATACGCGGGACGAGTATCAAGGTATCGAAACCAGAGATACGTGTGAATTAATCCTACACAAACAGACAGCAGTATCAGGCCCTTTCCGATGAGTCGCCATATTTTGTGATCCTTGGGATCGGCCCAGGCCTTGCGTCGGTCTTCACTCATATTTATTTAGTGTTTCGGCAAAACGAATAGTCAATTAGCATCCAGACCGTATGCCGTCTCTAGCCATTTCTTAACTTCGCCATCAATCTGTTCCGTGGCCGTAATTTCTATGCGATGAGTAATCCGGTCCTTCTTCGCCAGCCCGCCTGTATCGATCAACGGCTTGGGCAGCTTCCCTTTGTAATGTGTCAGGGCGAAGCCAAGGTCAATCCTCGAATTTGTCGTCGGCTTAATCTGCGCAAACACGTGCTCGCGATAGAGCGGCACGATCGTCTTGCACGGGCACGCCTTCACGTCATCCCCAAGCGATTTGCCGAGTTTTAACAATTCATCGTAAATTGGCCGCAGTTTCTCTCTCCGCCCGGCGTACTGCTCTTCGACATACCGGACGGCAGCCGCCAAGTATCCTTCCGGCGTGTCTTCCTCTCCGCTCTTGCCTCCTGCGCGTTCCGCGATCCACCATGCGCTGTTCATGCCCAATTTGTGTTTGTTCTTCAGCCACTCGCGCCGCGCTTTTTCCTCTTTCGGCCCTTCTTTTTTGACCAGCGCGACCCACTCTTCCACCGAGCGTCCCGTCTTGCTCTTCAGTTCTGCGACCCACTTCTCCATCATGGCTACGCCAGGATGTACGTCATACATCGTTTTCGACTTCGCCATAGCCATCGGTCAACTCCCAACGGTTGTCCCGTTCTTCACGAAAGAGCGATAACAAAACCCGCCAGCACAAACCCCACAATTTGCGTGGTCATGTAAACTGCGATGTAGTTTCCCGGGAATTCATACCAGTTCCAATATTCAACGTTTGTGCTTATCGCGGCAAGAACACCGGCGACAGTCACGACCCCCACTCGCGCTCCGTAATTTCGTCCGCCCGCAATACCCATCACCAGCCACGCAGCAAGCAATGCCTGCAGAACATTAAGCGCAAATTCGCGTCCCAGCAACGTACCAAAATGGAAAGGACCTGAAGGCGGGTGGTAGATCAGGATTCCGTGCGGGGATTGTTCATACTTCTTCATGTATTCCGGCATTGCTGCGTTTCGCTGCGCGCTGGTTGGCTTCGGACCTAGTCCGAAGCCTGGAAAAATGTAGAAGCCGGCTTCGGGAATTGCTCCTCGCATCGCGCTCAGCACAACTGCTTCGTTTGGAATCTCTCCCACGGCCATTTCGCCGATCCCGAGTACATCGTGCGCCACATACATCCACACAAACAGAGTCAAGCCACCCAGGATAGCCGCCAGCACGATGCGTTTCATTTTCGGTTCTCCTTCTGCAAATTACTTTGGAGCCCGGGGACGCGACGCTAGTTTCTCTTAAAAAGCTACATCGACACAGAAGTTGAGAGCCACCAGCCGTTGCCTGAGCACCAACACGTTTCATCCGGCCGCGTATTACGCCGTAAGGATCTCACGTTTCTGAAATCACCACGCTGGAATGCGACTCTCAATTTCAACGCCGTCTCGTCATCGCGACCGCCGACGCAAGGGATAAACGTCGCCGTATCTACAAATCGTGCGTCAAAGCGATCGTCCGAGGCGCGCGTTATCAATAGCATTCCTCCGGCTCCCGGCATGCCCCCCGGCCCATCCGCAGGCGTCAGCGGAAACAACAAACGTCCGTTCGGGCGCAAGGCATTCAGCCAGATATCCAGCGGCGCAGTCGCTCCGGCGTTTACGTAGATGGCGTCACACTCGGGCAGAGGCCCCTCTGCACCAGAACGGTGACGGACGGTCGCGTTGCGATAATCACGGAGGTTGCGCGTGGCGCGCTCCGACAGATCTTTCTCGATCTCATAAGCAACAACCGACCCTGTCGGCCCCGTCAGGCTCGCGAGCAATGCCGTGTAATAGCCGGTCCCTGCTCCCACGTGCACGACGCTTTCCCCTTCCTTGATATTCAGCGCCGCGAGACAAATGGCATGAAGCAGCGGTTGCCCAATACTAATTCTGCGCTCCGGGGCGATAGCCACAAGTATGTCTTGATAAAGAAAGGCCGGATCATCCGTCGGCGTCTCGATATAACCGGTAGCGGTGAATATTTTCCATGGACCAGGACCCGCGAAGCGCTCCCTTGGCGTCGATGCAAAGGCGGTCACCAGCCGCTCGTTGGCCTTTGGCACTCCTGCAGCGGCCGTAATCAGATTTGAAAAAAAGAATCTGTGAGCTTCCAGCCGTTCCACGCGTTTTCTCGTGCTACTCTTCAGCACTGAACTAGCCTATGCGCTCTAGTATCGGCCTGACGATCAGCGGCTGCGCCTGCGGTCATTACTTTTTGCGTTTGAAGTACCCGATGCGTTCCAGGACGGCCCTGGCAATCAAAGGCAGCGCCACCGTGGCATCATCGAAAACTTCCGCGAAACGCCCGCCCTCTTCTGGCGGCACAAACTTTCCCCAAGAGACTGCTTCCGTGTACGTGCTGCCGCTGAGGCCGCCCCAATGGACCGGTTCCGGGCAAATGCGCACGCCGTAGTTGTAGCGCTTCAGTGGAAGCTTCTTGTATCCACGCCGCGCCAGCAGTTCCGCGTAGACGCCGAACTGCTGCGACCAGTTGCGCGGCACTCCTCCGCCGATCGTCAGAATCCCCATGCGCCTGGTGGCCATCATGGTGTCAGCAAACTTCTCGAAATCCAGGAAAGGGTCGAAGCGCAGCAGCGGGCGCTTCTCTTTCTGCCGGGCGATCTTGTGCAGCGCAAAATCAATTCCCAGCTCCGAGTCGCTGAACGCCGGAACAAAAATAGGAACATTGTGCTCGTAAGCCGATTTTAGAATTCCTCGTCCTTGCGCCGTCTTGTGAAGGTACTCGCCGATCCGCCGATGAATCTTCCAGCTGCACGCAGCTTCTTCTGCGTCCCATGCCGTGAAAATGTGGTCCATCACTTCTTCGACATGATCGAGATTTGTTTCCGGCTCGAGCGAGTCGTACACGCGGTTGTAACCGGCGTGGAAAAGTTCCTTGTCGCCCATATTGGGGTTGTAGCGAAAATGGGAGTAGCCCGTTGCTTCCACCAGCCCATGCGCCATCAGCGCGCCCGTCGAGACAATCGCGTTGACCACGCCCGACTCGATCAGGTCGCAGAAAATGAGTCCCATCTTGCCGACCGTTAAAGCGCCCGAGAGCGTCATCACCACGTAACAATCCTTGTCCCGGGCCATTTGTTCGAACACGTCGGCGGCATCGCCGATTTGCCGCCCGGTGAACGCCGTGTCCCCCATCGCGCGGACCAGCTCGTCGACGGTGCGGCATTTGGACAAATCCAGCGGAAACATCGGCCGAAGTTTGTCTTTTACTGGATCGTGGAGCACTCTCCCGGTCACAGTTTTCTCTCGCTGCTTCGCCATCGCGTCTCCTCGACGAAAATAAACTCGTAATCACGGATAAAATGCTGCCGTGCGCAACCGTGCGCTTTTGCAGCTGATTGATATTACAAAGGCTCCGCAAAAGATACTACAAAACGCGTGCAAATATTTTATTTCCGGCTCATGCTAAACTGAATTTCATGGCAGACAAATTTACCATCGGGCTCGTGCAGATGAAATGCACGGCGAACGGCGAGGAAAATCTCACTCGAGCTATCGGGAAAATCCGCGAAGCCGCCGCGCGCGGCGCGCAAATCATTTCCCTGCACGAACTGTTTCACTGCGAATATTTTTGCCGCAAGGAAGACGCCGAACTCTTCAATCTTTCGGAAGCAGTGCCCGGTCCAACCACCGAGAAACTCGCGCAGGTTGCCAAGGAGAAAAAAGTTGCGCTTGTGGTTTCACTTTTCGAGCGCCGCGCTCCCGGCGTTTATCACAATTCCTGCGCCGTGTTGGATGCCGATGGATCTTTCCTCGGAAAATACCGCAAGATGCACATTCCCGATGACCCACTCTATTATGAAAAGTTTTATTTTACGCCGGGCGATCTGGGTTTTCCGAATTTTGATACCAAGTACGCGCGCGTCGGCGTGCAGATTTGCTGGGACCAGTGGTATCCCGAAGGCTCGCGCCTCACGGCTCTCGGTGGCGCCAATGTGATTTTTTATCCCACCAGTATTGGCTGGCACCCGCATGAAAAATCGCAATTTGGCGCCGCGCAGCTGGATGCTTGGAAAACCATTCAGCGCGGCCACGCCATCGCCAACGGCATCTACGCCGCCGTGGTCAACCGCGTTGGTTTCGAAGGCAAGCCCCAAAATGGCGACCCCGGTTTGGAATTTTGGGGGAATTCATTCGTCGCCGATCCTTTTGGCCAGGTCATTTCCGAGGCTTCGAACGACAAAGAAGAAATTCTCGTTGTCGAATGCGACCCCGCCAAGAGCGAGGACGTACGCCGCAACTGGCCCTTCCTGCGCGACCGCCGCATCGACGCCTATCAACCCATCCTCAACCGCTGGCTCGGCGAAAAATAGCGTGCCGTCCCCTGCTCGCTTTTTGCTCTCCTTGTTTTGTGCGTTCGTTGTTTTCTACGCGCTCTCTGTGTCCGGCGTTTACGCCGACCCTGTCGGGGCGACCGCTGTGTTAAATTCCTTTTCCCGATGAAGACTCAGCCGTCCATCAAAACGCCTTACTCTCTCGGCTTCCGCATGCCCCCGGTAGTACAGGCCTCAGCATGTGCGCCGATCCAGAATCGGGGTTCCGCCGGTGCCTAGAGTTCAACTTACGTCGACTCCCCTTTCCCTCGGCTTCCGAATGCCCGCCGAATGGGAGCCTCACGAAGCCACCTGGCTCGGCTGGCCGCACGAGATAACCGACTGGCCCGGGAAATTTGCGGTTATTCCGTGGGCCTTCGCGGAAATCGTTCGCCACTTGTCGCGCGTCGAGCGCGTTTTTCTCCTCGTTGAAAACCGCGCCGCCGAATCGCGCGTTCGAACCATGCTGAAAAAATCGGAAGCAAATCTTGACGCCGTGGATTTCTTTCGCATCCCCACAGATCGCGGATGGATGCGTGATACCGGCCCCATCTGCGTTCGAAACGAAGCCGGCGAAGTCGCCTACAACAATTTTCTCTTTAACGGCTGGGCAAAGTACCCAAATCACAAAAAAGACGCCGCCGTCGTCGCCAAAGCCAACCAAAAGTTGAAACGGCGCGTCTGGCAGCCGCAACACAAGGGCCGCCGCGTAGTCCTCGAAGGCGGCAGCATCGACGTGAACGGCCGTGGAACGCTTCTCACCACCGAAGAATGCCTGCTCGGCAAAGTTCAGGAACGCAATCCCGGATTCACCAAAAACGATTACGCCGACATTTTTCGCGAATACCTTGGCGTCACAAATGTTCTTTGGCTGAAAAATGGAATCGCCGGCGATGACACCCATGGCCACGTCGATGACCTTGCGCGTTTCGTGAATCCGTCCACGGTTGTGGCGATCGTGGAAGATGATCCGAAGGACCAAAACTACAACGCCCTGCAGGAAAATCTTGCTTTATTGAAAACGATGAAGAGCCAGGATGGGCAGGCGCTGCGACTAGAGACACTTCCGATGCCGGCGCCCGTTCTTTTCGAAGATTTTCGGCTTCCCGCGAGCTATGCGAATTTTTATATCGCCAACAAAATTGTGCTCGTGCCCACGTTCAACGATTCGAACGATCGCGTCGCGCTGAATATTCTCGCGAAGTTATTCCCGGATCGAGAAGTCGTTGGCATCGCCTGCCGCGATCTCGTGCTGGGACTTGGCACCTTGCACTGCATGACCCAGCAGCAACCGAGCACCCGATGAGGATGCGAGTCCTGAGCGAACGCAGCGAGTCGAAAGACCTCTGCGTGCGATTCTCTCTTCAGTCTCGATGATGAATTGCCTCGCGCACAGGTTCAGCTACAATCGGTGGTCACTTTGGAGGTTTCATGCTCGCCGCAGACTTGCTCTTGCAGCAGGGTTTCGGAATCTGGTTCCAATCGCACGGCTTCGTCTCGTGGCTGCTCCTCGGCTTGGTGGCAGGATGGCTTGCGGGAAAAATTGCCCGGGGCCGGGGGTTTGGATGCATCGCGGATATCGTCCTTGGCTTGATCGGTTCCTACATCGGCGGCTGGGTCTTTACGAAGCTGGGAATTTTCGGTGGTGGATTTCTTTACTCGCTCGCGGCGGCAACGCTGGGCGCCGTCATTCTCGTATCTATCGCGCATCTTTTTGCCGGTGGCAATAATCATTGAATGCGCGAGTTCGTTTGTTTTTTTTTAACCAGTCACGAGTCGCCCGTTACAAATCAGTTCCTGTGATACGATGCTCGTTTGCGTTCCGGAGTTGACGCGTCATTGAGCAAGACCTCGCAATCCCTCACCGCCATCCCCCTGGGTGGTCTCGGCGAATTCGGCATGAACATGATGGCACTGCGGCTCGGCGACGAGATCATCGTCATCGACGCGGGCATGATGTTTCCGGAATCGGAGTTGCTGGGCGTCGACCTGGTGATTCCCGACATTAGCTATTTGAAACAGAATCGCGCGAACGTCCGCGCGATTGTGCTGACGCATGGCCATGAAGACCACATCGGCGCCCTGCCCTATATTTTAAAAGACCTAAACGTTCCGGTGTATGGAACTCGCTTCACGCTCGCGCTAGTGAAAAAGCGGCTGGATGAAGCGGGTCTGCTGGAGTCGACAACGCTGCGCGAAGTGCTGCCCGGGCGGCTGGTGGAGATCGGGCAGTTTGAAATCGAATTTATTTCCGTGACGCACAGCACGGTCGATTGCGTGGCGCTGGCGATTCGGACGCCGCTCGGAGTGGTGATTCATACTGGCGATTTCAAGATCGATCAGACACCGGTGGGTGGGGCGCCGTTTGATTTGCACTCGTTCGCAAAATATGGAAACGAGGGAGTGCTGGCGCTGTTCAGCGATTCGACGAATGTGGAGAGGCCGGGATTTACGCCTTCAGAGCGGGCGGTCGTGCCGCGGATTGAAGAATTGTGCCGCTCCGCCCCTCGGCGGGTGATTTTGTCGTGCTTTGCTTCGTCGATTCACCGCATTCAACAAGTCATCGACATTGCGGCGCGCGTGAACCGCAAAGTCGCGTTTGTCGGGCGCAGCATGGTCGACAACGTGGAGATTGCGCACTCGCTGGAAATTTTACGAATTCCCGATGGAATGGTGGTGCGCCCGCAGGACATCCGCGGATTTGACCCGAAGCGCATCATTATTTTGGCCAGCGGCAGCCAAGCGGAGCCGATGTCGTCGCTTTCACGGATCGCGGTGGACAATCACCGCTTCGTTTCCGTGGATGAAAACGACAGCGTGATTCTTTCCGCGCGCATCATTCCGGGAAACGAAAAATCCATTTTTCGCATGCTGGATCACATGTTCCGGCGGCGCGCGCTGGTTTATTACGATAATTCAGCGGGCGTCATCCACGTTTCGGGACACGGCAGCCAAGAAGAACAAAAACTTTTGCTGCAACTGGTGAAGCCGAAATATTTTATTCCGGTGCACGGCGAATACCGGCACTTGTTCCGGCACGCGGCGCTGGCGCATCAACTGGGATCTGTTTCGGAAGAAATTTTGCTGGTCGAGGATGGACAGTCCATCGAATTTACGGAGGATGGAGCACGGCGGCGAGATCCGGTGACCGCCGGGCGCGTCTGCGTGGATTCCGGTTCGCTCGAAGAGATTGAAGAAGTTGTGATTCGCGACCGCAAGCATCTTTCTGAAGACGGCATCGTTGTTCCAATCATTGCGATCGACAAGCGCACCGGAAAGATGGAATCGCATCCGGAAATCGTGACCCGCGGCTTGATGAGCGACAATGG
>MNEA01000045.1 GCA_001917435.1 Acidobacteria bacterium 13_2_20CM_2_57_6 | reverse complement strand
GCGGCGAAGCGTTCCAGAAAATAATTGGCGTGGGGACCGGGAAAAGCAGCAATCACGTGCTTGATCTGATTGTTCTTGAACATGATTCCAAGCTCGCCATCACGCGTCCCGCAGTTGTTGCTGACGGCAATAATGTTCTTCGCGCCTTTCCGCGCCAAAGCCTGAATGAGATTATTCGGAAAGCCAGCGCCTCCGAATCCGCCGACCATGATTTTCGCGCCATCCGGAATGTCCGCCACGGCATCGTCGAGACTCGCGTAGATCTTCTTCATCGCGCGATGGCCGCCCCGGCTCGCATGTTTGGCTGGAATTTCGCCGCAACACCGCTCGCGCGAAGCCAGCGGCCCGTTTCCGTGCGGCTCAAATCGTGTTCCAACAAGGCACGCAAATCCGCTGAGTCGTCCACGTCCATCTCCAGCCGAGCATTGCGGCGAACGATTATCTGGGCATGGGAATTTTCGGCTTCGGCAAGATGCTTTGCGAAACTTCCATTCCCAAAGTGTGATGGAAAGAGAGTTGGCGGAGTCCGCAGCATGGCGTTTGTGCCGGTTCCATCACACGAGGGAACAATTACCAAGGAAGGTGCGAGGCATTCGACGGCGAGAAGTTCGTCAATGTCGCTCGATTGGATCAGCGGGAGATCGAGCGGCAAACGCAGCAACCCGGTGACGCCTCTTTGCTCGCAAAGCTTCGAAGCGGCATCCACGGAATGGCTCTCGGATATTTGCTGCTCCTCGCGCAGAATCTCCCAACCATTTTCCTCGGCCAACTGCATGGCGGGCTCGTAATTCGTGACGACAAAGATTTTTTCAGCGCAGCGCACGCCCCGTACGGCGTGAATGGTGTCCGCGAGCATGGCCTCGGCCAACGAAAAACGCTCTTCTGACGTCAGCACGTTCGTCAACCTCTTCTTTGCGTTGCGAAGGTCCTTGATAGGCAAGAGGAGTGCTCGCATGGGAGTCGCTCAGTAAGCGCCTTCGGTGTACGTCACGCGGCTTTGGGTTGGAGCGATCGGGAGCTGCGGTGTGGCCGTTGGTGGATCGTGTTCAGCATTGTCAAAGATGCGCCGAATTTTGTACGTGGTTGTGCGTTCGGCTGGGACTCGTCCAATCGAACGAATTCGCACGCGAAATTCTTCTGGCGATACATATTCGCCAAAAGTTGCGCCGGCGGCCTTGGAAATATTTTCTTCCATGAGCGTGCCGCTAAAGTCGTTTGCGCCTGCTCGCAGGCAGGCGAGCGACGTTTCAAATCCCAGCTTCACCCAGGACACTTGCAAATTCTTGATCGCGCCGTGCAGAAGGACCCGTGCCAAAGCGTGAACGCGCAGATGCTCATCGCGTTTTGCTCCCGGCCGGGCTCCCCCATGGCGGTAAAGCCGCGTGTTCTCGTGGATGAATCCCAGGGGCACGAACTCCGTGAAGCCACCGGTGCGTTTTTGGATGGAGCGCAATAGCAGCATGTGGCGCACCCAATCGGCAGGCTCTTCGACGTGGCCGTACATCATCGTTGAAGTCGTAGGGATGCCCAGTTCGTGCGCGGCGGTGATAATCTCCACCCACCGCGCGGCAGGCAATTTGTTGGGGCTCAATTCCTGGCGCACGCGGTCATCGAGAATTTCCGCAGCGGTGCCGGGAATGCTGCCGAGCCCTTCGTCTTTCATCATTTGCAGGTAATCACGCAGGGGCATTCCTGTTTTCATCACACCGTAATCGATTTCCATCGGCGAGAACGCATGCACATGCATTTCTGGAATGGCACGCTTGATGGCGCGGAGAAGATCGCGGTAGAAAAATCCGTCGAGGTCGCGCGGCAGCCCGCCTTGGACGCAAACCTCGGTGGCGCCGCGTTCCCACGCCTCGCGCGCGCGGCGGACGACTTCGTCCAAAGAGAGCGAATAAGCGTCGGCAGCTCCGGGGCCGCGCCCGAAGCCGCAAAAACTGCATCCGACGAAACAGACGTTCGTGAAATTAATATTTCGATTTACGACGTAAGTGATGGCGTCGCCGACGGTCTCCCGGCGCAATTGATCGGCGAAAGCAACGAGTGCTTGCTGCGCCGATCCTTCTGCGCTCGCCAGGACCAATCCCTGCTCGAAGGCCAACTCCTCGCCGCAAGCTGCGGCATGGAGAATCTCGCGAATTTCTGCTGGACAGGCTTCCGCTGCCGGTACGCTACTTCCGTTCATCGCTGGCGTGGCCATTTCCTGTGTATCCTACCAGAGGAAGCCGCTCTTCGAGTGACATCGGCGAGCGAATGAAGAGGCGGGTCATCGTAAGGCCCCTAGATTCGCCACTGGCCGCTCCGGCTCTCATCCATTACCATACTCGCAGAGCCATGAAACGCAGAACTCTCGTGGGTATTGTAGTCGCGCTTTTGCTCCTTGGGGTTATGGTCGCCGTGGCTGCTTCGATCCTGCATGGCGGGTTGAGTTCGCGGGCCAAGCCCACGCGAATTGAAACTGTGATTGCTCGCTATGCGCGTCATCTGGCGATCCCCGCGAACGCACGTTTGACACAGAACCCCGTGTTGGCCTCGACGGAGGATCTGCGCGATGCGCGGCTTCATTTCGCGGATCATTGCGCTATCTGCCACGGAAACGACGGCAGCGGTGAGACCATGATTGGCGGTGGCCTCTACCCTAAGCCACCCGATCTGCGTCTGCCGCAAACACAAAACCTTACCGACGGCGAGCTGTATTGGATTATCGAAAACGGCGTGCGGTTCACGGGAATGCCTGCATTTGCAAGCGGCGGGGGGCATGGGGGAACACAGGACAGCTGGAAGCTGGTTCATTTCATTCGCCACCTTCCGCACCTCACGGCCGCGGAACGCATCGAGATGGAGCGCTATAATCCCAAGGGCCCGAACGACCAGGAGGAAGAACAGCGTGGGATTGGTCTTGGCGGTTGTGGTGGGCACGGCTTTCGCTCACGGAAATAAAGTCCACGTGAAAGGCACGGTCGAAAAAATCGGCGCCGATTCCGTGGCGGTGAAAACCGCAGACGGCAAGACCGTGGAAGTGAAATTCGCCGCTACGACGATCTTTTTGTCGAGGTCCAATAATGAAGACAAACCGGCGAAGGCCAGCGACCTCGCGGCCGGGGATCTCGTTGTCATCCACGCCACGCCCAAGGACAAAATTCTTGAGGCTGACGAAATTAAATTCTCCGTGCCGGCTGCGGTCAAGACCGGGGCCCCCGTTCCAGCGAAGCCCAAATCTTGAATGGGTCGTTGAGTTTTGGGGAGCACTTAGAGTCCTCGTCTAGTCCACCAGGTGGCAAGAATGGGTCTTCAAGACCAGCCACACAGGACGGCCAGCCGCTAGTTCCAATGCGCGCACCGCGCCGGGCGTGACATGCGCAACGAGGGTGACGCCACAATCAACGCGGGCAATGACCATCGCTCCGCGCTGCTCCAGTGAAAGGACGCGCCCTTCCATTACGTTTCGCGCGCTTAAGCCGCGCGGACGTTCGGTCGCCAGTAAAATATCGCCTGCACGAATTGCAACTTGCACGCGGCTGCCGACTGCGGCGTAGCCGAGCGGCACCTCGATCTCGCAGGCGCGTTCGCCCAGCCTCACGCGCATTACACCGTCGGCCTCGCGCAGATCGAGCACGGTGGCGTTCAGCAGATTTTCAAAGCCGGCGGCTTGCGCCAACTTTTTCCGGCGCGGCGCGTCCAGCACTTCCATGGGCGCGCCGGCGCTCACGACGCGTCCGTTGTCCAGTGCGATCACGCGCTCGCCCAAAGCATCTACTTCATCGCGGCTGTGGGTCACGTATAAAATCGGGATTGCCTTTGCCGCATTCCACGCGCGCAGATCGTCCACAATTGCCGCTTTCAGCTCGGTATCCAAACCTGTCAGCGGCTCGTCGAGCAGCAGCACGCGCGGCTCCGTGACGAGGGATCTCGCCAAGGCGATTCTCTGCTTTTCGCCTCCGGAGATTTCGCCGGGCTTTTGCTTTCGCAATTTTTTGACACGAAAGGCGTTGAGAATTTCGCCGACCCGCTCTTGCCTTCCTTCCTCCGGCAGATCTCGCAATCCGTAGGCAACGTTTTCTTCCGCGGTCAGATGCGGAAACAGCGCCAGGGTTTGAAACACGTAAGCGATTCGCCGCTTCTGAGCGGGAATATGGACAGCAGGGACGGAATCGAAGAGAACATCGTTGCAGATAGTGATTCGACCTTGGTCCGGCTGCGTCAGCCCGGCGACACAATCCAGCAAAGTAGATTTGCCGGCGCCAGAAGCCCCAAACAAAATCGTGATGCCGGGAGGAACTTCGATGGAAACATCGAGGAGAAAGGAAGCAGCGCCAGCGCTATGCCGTTCCTTGCGGACTTGAGCGGCGAGCATCGTACGGGTTATTTCGCCGTCCACGGTGTCCACACGCGGCGATTCACAGCGTAGACAAAGGACAACACGGCGAAGGAAATTGCCAGGAGGACCAAGGCCGTGCGGTTCGCAGCGCCGTATTCCAGGGACTGCACGTGGTCGTAAATGTCAATCGAAACCGTTCGCGTAATGCCGGCCAGATTTCCGCCTACCATCAAGACCACGCCGAATTCGCCCAGGGTGTGCGCGAAACTCAGAACCGCAGCGGTCACGACTCCGGGCAAAGACAACGGCAGGATGACTCGCCAGAATGTCCGCAAGGCGCCTGCACCCAACACTGCGGAAGCGTCCAACAATCTTCGATCAACTCCTTCAAACGATGCGATCAGCGGCTGAACCGCGAATGGAAAGCTGTACAACACCGAGGCAAGAACCAGTCCGCCGAACGTGAAGGCAAGTCCGTGGCCGAAGAGCGCGACCCAAAGTCTTCCCAGAGGCCCGTGCGGGCCCATGGCAACCAGCGCGTAAAAGCCGAGCACGGTTGGAGGCAGCACGAGCGGGAGAGCCACCATAGATTCGAGGAGAAATTTTCCGCGCCAGGTTGAATACGCCAGCCAGTAAGCTACGGGCATACCGATTGCCAGCAAGATCGCGGCTACGCATGCGGCCAATTTCAGTGACACCCACAATGCTTCCATTCGCTTTCCTTGTTTTGCGTTCCGCTGTATTTCCGTGCGCCTCAGCGTCTCTGCCCTATTTGTCTCTCTGGCAATTCAAAACTATATCTTGCCAATGTGGCGCGGCCTGCTGCACTTTTTACAAATTCCAGAAAGGCTCGCGCCACTTCCTTATTTTTTGCGCCTTTCAAAACAATTGCTACCTGTTCGATCGCGGGATGCATTTCCGCTGGAATCTCCCATCGTTTCCCATCGCGCATCGCGGGGGAAATCGCCAGCGATAGAGCCACAATTCCCGCTTGCGCACTTCCCGACTGCACGAACTGCGCTGCCTGCGAAATGTTTTCTCCGTAGACCAGTTTGATTTTCACCTGTTTATAAATGTCCGCTCTTTGCAACGCCGCGACTGCCGCGCGTCCGTAGGGAGCATGGCCCGGATTCGCGATGGCAATCTTTTCTATACTCGCGTCCAGCAGCGATTTCCATCCCTGCCTGGCCACGTCCACTTTCGCATCTGCAGGCATCCAAATCACGATTCGTCCGATGGCGTATTCATACAGGGTTCCGGGCTCCGCTAGTCCGGCGGCCGCCAGTTTTCTCGGATATTCGATGTCAGCCGAAAAGAAAAGGTCGAAAGGAGCTCCGTTCTGTATCTGCGAGAAAAAGTTTCCGCTGGATCCGTAGGTCACATTTACTTTTGTTCCTGACGCCTTTTCAAACTGTTCCGATACCTCTTCCATGGCAAATTTCAAGTCGGCTGCTGCTGCTATACGGATTTCGTTTCCTGGAGCTCGCGCTTCATGCGGGGCAAGAAAGACAGAGAGCACGAGTAAAAGTATTCCGAACCATATGCACATATTTATTTTTCCGCCAGCCACGAGTCACACTCTTAGAATCATGACTTCGGTTGATTTGATCAGTGCGGCTGCCCGATCCCCGAGTTTCAACCGCAATTCTTTCGCTGCGTCGGCTGTGATGATGGAAGTAATGTGCTGCTCGCCGATCGCCAGGGTGACCTGGGCAAGCAGCCCGCTGAATTTTATGGCCACGACACGCCCGATTAGCTGGTTTCGGCCACTGATCTTCCGGAAATTTCCACGCCGCGTCTCGATATCCCCGCGATGCAGCTTCTTGGGAAACATCCGGTCGATTTCGCTCTCCGGCACGCGGTGGTGTCCGCCAGCGGTCTTCACCGACTTGATTTTCCCGTGGTAGATCCACTGCTTTAAGGTGGGATAACTGATGCCGAGAATATTCGCCGCTTCCCGTGGCGCCAGAAGCTTCTGCACATTCCGCCTCCTGCGAATAGATAGAATGTATCACACTGAATCGCCATAGCAATGCGTTTTTATACGATTATGCGAACCGGTTTTCTAGTTCCGCAAGGGTTTCCCGGTTTTCAGAGTGTGAGCGATGCGTTCCTGGGTCTTCTTCTCACCGCAAAGGGACACGAAGGCTTCGCGTTCGAGATCGAGGATGTATTGTTCGCTGACCAGCTGCGGTGAGGTCAGCGGTCCGCCTGCGAGGATGTTCGCAAGTTTGCGTCCGACGTGCGCGTCATACTCGGAGGCATAGCCGCCGCGGAGCATCATGTGGATGGCGAGCTTTGCGCCGGCAAGAAATTGTTCGCCGAGCACTTTGATTTGAGTAGTCTGCGCGCCTTCCTGCCAAGCTGCCGCGAGGGGTTTATAGCCGCCGCGCACGAGAGCGAGAGCGGCTTCTTTGGCGTCGGCCACAAGCCGGTCACGGTTCATGGAGACACCGTCTTCACGCCGCAAATACCCAAGGTCGCGGCATTCTTCCGCGCTTGTACCGACCTTGGCCATCGCGATCGCTTCAAATATCGGCTTTAGTGCGTGGAACAGATCGAGGTCTTCGCCGCCAGCGGCGTGCTCGTTGGCGCGAATCAGCATTTCTTTCGTGCCGCCGCCACCGGGAATCAAGCCAACACCGGTTTCCACCAAGCCGATGTAGGCTTCGGCTGCCGCCTGAAT
Organism: Acidobacteria bacterium 13_2_20CM_2_57_6; assembly: GCA_001917435.1. Lineage (GTDB taxonomy): Bacteria > Acidobacteriota > Terriglobia > Acidiferrales > UBA7541 > Acidiferrum. Next base: position 20,045 of record MNEA01000045.1, on the reverse strand, counting down.
CCTTGGGGCGTGCAAGCTCACTTCGCAGCCCCCGCCAAGAGCCAATCCCTGCGGCGCGGCGACGACCGGCTTTGGCGCGTATTTGATCGCCAAATTGATATTCTGGAATTGCTTGACGGCCATGTGCAACTCATCCCACTCCTGCTCCTGAGCGCCCACCAGAACCAGCATCAGGTTCGCGCCGACGGAAAAATTCACGGCCTGGTTGGCGATGACCATGGCGTCGAAATCCGTCTCCAGGCGCTTCAATCCCTTGTGCAGCATGGCGATCAGGTCCGCGCCGATGGCGTTCATCTTGGCGTGAAATTCGCAGCAGACCACGCCGTCGCCGAGATCGATCAGGCTGGCGCCGGAATTACGGTCGATTTCGCGCCCCCCATCTTTTAGCGACTTGAGAACGATGACGCCTTTCGGCTCTTCGACTTTTTTCGAAGTGTCGCTGCAAACGTCGATGACGGTCGTCGTACCTCTCTCCGATTCGTAAAATCCTTTTCGCCCGCTCGCCAAAACTTTTTCGATGACCGGCGGAAGTGCCCGCCCTTCTTTTTGTACTTGAGCTGCGAAGGCTTTGACGCCAATCGCATCGATGATCTCGAACGGACCGCGTTCCCAGGCAAAGCCCCAGCGCATCGCACGATCCACGTCCACGATATTGTCGGAGATTTCCGGAACGCGGCGCGCCGCGTACAAACACATTTCGGAAAGCGCGCCCCACAAAAACTGCTGGGCTTTGTCGCCCTTCTGCCCTTCCAGCAGGGGCCCTACCAGCGCGCGCAGGCGCTCTCTCGTGTCCTCGATTGCTTTGCCCATTTCGAGAGAGGCAAATCTCGACTTCTGCCGCGGGCGGTATTCCATGGTGTTCACATCGAGCGTCAGAATTCCCTTTTCGCCTTCGCCCTTAACCTTCTTGTAAAAACCCTGGCCGGTCTTGTCGCCGAGCCAGCCGCGCTTGGCCATTTCCTCGACCAGCGCGGGAATTTTGTACATTTCCCGCGACTCATCGTTGGGCGCGGTTTCATAAATATTCTTCACCACGTGCACCAGCACATCGAGTCCCACAATGTCCGCCGTGCGAAAGGTTGCCGACTTTGGCCAGCCCACTGCCGGACCGGTACAGGCGTCCACTTCTTCCACGGTCATGCCCAGGGTGCCCATCAGGTGCAGGGCATTCAGCATGGAAAACGTTCCGATGCGGTTGGCGATGAAGTTCGGCGTATCCTTCGCGACCACCACACCTTTGCCTAGGCGCCGGTCGCAAAACTCGGCCAACGCCTCGACCACTGCAGGCGATGTCTTCGGCCCGGGGATCACTTCCACCAGTTTCAGATAGCGCGGTGGATTGAAAAAATGCGTCCCCGCCCAATGCTGCTGAAACTCTTCGCGCATGCCCTCGGCAATCAGGTGCACGGGCAAGCCGGACGTGTTGGTGGTTACGATGGCTCCTGGCTTGCGAAACTGGGCTACGCGGGCCAGCAATTTCCGCTTGATTTCCAAATTTTCGGCGACGACTTCGATGATCCAATCGGCCTCGGTGCAACGCGCCAAATCATCCTCGAAGTTTCCGCTAGCAATCTTTTCCGCAAGTGCGGCCGTGAAAAAAGCTGCAGGCTTGGACTTCTTGGCGGCCTCCAATCCGGCTCGCACGATCTTGTTGCGCTCCGCGCTTGGCGCATCCGCGGGCAGACTCGGCGGAACAATGTCCAGCAAAATGCACGGCAGCCCGGCGTTCGCGAAATGTGCGGCGATCCGCGAGCCCATGGTTCCCGCTCCCAACACTACTGCCTTTTCAATGCGACGATTCATGGCATGCCTTTTACTGGATTTAGAAGCCCGATTAGTTCGATGGGACAGGTTACAAAACCAGCATGCGCGGGTCAAACGATGAGCCGATTCGGGTTGATGGAGCTAAACTAGAGAAATGTCGGAAGAAAACAAAGCCGCGGGACCGCTGGGCTGGCTGCGGAGCGCAAAAGACAAGTTTCGCGCCTTCGCGTACGGCGAAGAGGGCGAACCCAAGGAGCGCCCGCGCGTGGGCCTGGCCCTTGCCGGCGGCTTCGCGCGTGGCATTGCGCACATCGGCGTGCTGCGTGTTCTGCGCGAAGCTGGAATTCCGATCGATTGCGTAGCCGGTACAAGTGTCGGGGCGCTGATCGCTGTGGGATATTGCGCAGGAGCATCGCTAGACCTAATGACCGAAGTCGGAGCAAGCACGAGCTTCACGGATTTCGGGCGTTGGACTCCTTCCTGGCTCGGTCTAGCCACGAATCAGCGCATGGAAAAATATATCGCGCGCTTTACGCCCGTTAAGACCTTTGAGGAATTGCAGACGCCGCTGGCTATCGCCACCACGGACATCACCGCAGGCGTTTCCGTCTACTATTCGCACGGACCGATCGCGCCGCCGCTGCGCGCTTCCTGCGCATACCCTGGACTTTTTGTGCCCATCCAGTTTGAGGGTCGCACGCTGGTCGACGGATTCCTGACCGCGCCCGTGCCGGTCGAGGGCGCCTTGCTTCTTGGAGCGGATATCATCCTTGCGGTTTATCTGGAGTCCGGCAACATCGAAGAGCCTCGCACGTTTACTGATGTTCTTAGCCGATCCTTCAACATCATCCAAAGACATGGCGACCTCGCCTGGCGAACGCAGGCGGACATCATTATCGAGCCGGATGTGAAAAATTTCGTGTGGGATGATTTCAGCAAAACGCCGGACATGGTTGCGGCCGGCGAAGCAGCGGCGCTGGCGGCTTTGCCGGAAATTCGCGCGCTGCTGCGCGGCGAAAAGCGGGATTCGGCAGCTTAGAGCAATTTCTCAATGCAACGTCTTCACACCGAATAGTTCTAGAAACTTATTCGCGAGTGACCTGCACGGCCACGGGCTGGCCTTCGCCTTTGCCACGCTGCGTGAGCCAGGCGGCCAGGCCTTCGGCAAAGCGTTCCGGAGTAAGACGGAAACTTGCTTCCACCTGGCCATCAGCCACTGGGAGCGTGTCGTCAAAGTCGGCAGTGTTGGTGAAGTTGCGCATGCAAAATTGATCGAGCCAGTCGAGCGGGCAGGCGCGGGTTTCCCCGCGAATCACGACGTTGACATGGAATTTTTGTGCGTACATGAAGCGCTTGGGATGCAAGCCCGCTGAAACAGTTTAGGACAAAACGGACTTTTCGGCGCGCCCTTGCTTACGACGTGCGGGGGCGCTTGACGGAGTGGGCCAAGCCCACAGCTTCGAGCATCCAGATGAAGTACCAGCCAATGTCGGTCTGATACCAGCGAAGGCCCAAGCGTGCGGAACCCGCGTGGGTGTGATGATTCTGGTGCCAGTTCTCACCCCAGGCCGTCAATTGGAATGGCCCGAGCCACCAAACGTTCATGCTGGAATCGCCCTCTTCGACGTGATTGAGGTGCGTGAGGCTGTTCACCAGACACTGCATGTGCAGGGAGTAGACGAGGCGGATCGCGCCCATCCAGAAAAAACCCATCCAGCCGAAGCCTAGAATCAGGCCGATACAAATCGAGAAAACGATGACCGGTGTTTCGGCCCAGCCCCAGATTTTATAGATGCCACCGGTCAGCTCGGGAGCCCAGCGCTTTTTATCGGCAGGCTGCGTTTGATAGAGCCAGCGAAGATGCGCCCACCAAAAACCGCCCTGTTTGGGGCTGGAGATGTCCTCCGGAGTATCAGTAACGGAATGATGGAGCCGATGATAGGCGACCCAGCTTGCTGGATGACCGGAACCGTTGAAGACCGCCCAGAAGATCAAGAATTGTTCGATGAAGCGGTTGGTCCTGAGGGTCTTGTGCGCCAGCATGCGGTGATAGCAGACGGTCGTGCCGAGCCCGCCAAAGGCGATGCTGAGCAAAGTCATGCCGACAACTTTGAGGTTTGGCACGGGGAAGAAGACCAGACCGACAACGGCAAGAACGTGAATAAGAACGAGATACGCGAATACTCCTTCTTTGCCATGTACGGGTTTCCAGAAGGGCCGGTCCCAGGGGCGCTCTTGTTGCGTTACGGTCAATTGCATATTCTCTCCGGCGATCTACTTAATTGAATGCGTGAGTGCCCGGTGTGCAGAACGTGATAGGCACTTCTAACGATACCATTTTCCAAGGGGGGCCGCTGGAAAACTGTACAAAAGTGAACACAAAAAGTGAACAGCAAAAAAGGGCGGGTTGTGGAAGAAACCTGGGCACCTTTTGCAGTCCATTAGTTCTGTTGTGGCGAGTAGAATTGGGCGTTTTGACCGGCTGCCTGCGCGACAGGAGTGGCTTTCGAAAGGGTTTTGACCAGATCATAGAGAAAGGCCTGGCCCTCGTAAAAAGACTGGACGAGGACGCGTTCATCGCGGCCGTGGAATCGGATGTCGTCGCGGTCGAAGAAAATGCCCTGGACCCCATAAGTCGGAATACCGGCGATGCGAAGGGCCTTCCCGTCGGTTGCTCCCATCACCATGATGGGCACAACGGGGACACCGGGCCAAAGGGCTTCCGTCGCGCGGCTGACCGCTGCCAACACCTCCGGCCTTAGCGCGGAGGCAGGCCCCGGGGCCGGCTGACCAAGAATTTTTACTTCGACCTGGTTATCAGCCACAACCTTCTGCAGAGTGGTATGCACGTAGTCGACGGAGTCTTCAGGCAGCACGCGGCAATTGACAGTCGCGGTTGCAAGCTGTGGCAATGCATTCATGGCGTGCCCACCCTCCAGCAGGGTGGCCACACACGTTGTGCGCAGGGTGGCGTTCCACGCGGGAGAAGCTGCCGCTACCCGCTGCATCGCTTCCTGCGAACTTTTGCCAACCCTGGCAAGATCCTCTTTCATGGGACCGGACTCGATCTTCGCCATTTGCTGGAAGTAGGCCGCAGTCACTTCGTTGGTATTAAGGGGAAACCCGAAGTTTGAAAGCCGTTGCAACGCGGCCGCGAGACGATAGATGGCGTTGTCAGCTACGGGCATCGAGCTGTGGCCGCCTTTGTTGCGCACTTCAAGCCGGAAATTGACCACGTATTTTTCGCTGACCTGGAGATCGTTGGAGAGCTTTTTGCCGCCGGCGGATTCGCCCCAACCGCCTTCATTGAGGGCGAACTCGGAATCAATGAGATCGCGATGATTCCTGAGCAGCCAGGTGACGCCATTGTACGGGCCACCGCCCTCTTCATCTGCGGTGAGCGCGACGATGATGTCGCGATCGGGCTTGAAACCCTCCTTCTTGTATTGGATCAAGTTGGCGATCCAGATAGCCGCCTGGGCCTTGTCGTCTCCGGTGCCGCGGCCATAGAAGAAACCATCGCGCTCATTCAATTGGAAGGGATCCATGCTCCAGTCTTCTCGCTTGGCTTCGACAACATCAATGTGGGCCAGCAGGAGAATCGGCTTGAGTGCTCCAGTGACGTGATAACGGACGACCAGATTGGCTTTCTTTGGATTTGCGCCTCCCAGGAAGATATCGGATTCGGGAAAGCCGGCGGAGCGCAAGCGAGCCGCGGCGGCCTCGGCTATCGGAGTTGTAGCGCCGGTGGTGAACCCGGAGGGGATTTCGACAAATTCCTTGTAAATGTCATGGGCAAGCTTCCTTTCCACTTCGGGACGTGTAGTTTGCGCGCTAACGCAAGGGGAGGCAAGAAACGCGGTGAGGACTAGGCAAAGCAGACAAGGTTTTTTTGTTGTCGACATGCGGGCATTCTTCCACGGCGGAGCACATTCACGCAACTGCATGTGCAACGTCAATTTTGTGACCGCCGAGAGGTCAAGGTGACAGCGTGAGCGTCTGCAATCCTGTGTGAAGCGGATAGCGCGTGCCCTGCCAGGCGAAATCACCTTGCAGGCCGGAAGGAAGATTCACACGCACCGCCCACATGCCGCGCTCGAACTTGTAATCCACCTGAATGGCGGCGTCTCTCCAGGGAAGCTCGGCGGAAACCATGTGCAAATTCCCGAGGTGCGGCTCGATAACAACTTTGTCGAATCCAAAAGCAGTGGGGCGAATCCCCACCACGATGGTAAGCAAGTCATAATTCGGATGTGCGCTCCAAGCATGTGAGTCGGACCGCGTTGGTTCGGGAGTTTCCGCCCAAGTCGTAAGACCGAGAGCGAGCATTTCTTTCCATGGCCCCAAGAGTTCAAGATAGCGGTCGCCCAAACCGGCGTGCTCGAGTGCACGCGCAAGATAGAAGCGATAGTAATAGGAGGCTTTCTCCATGGGCGGCAACTCGCCGTCAATCTTAAATCCCGGATCACTGGCTGAAAGAACTTTAGTCATAACTTCGCGTTGGCGCTGCTTGGGGATGACGTCCAGGAGGACGGCAAGCAAGTTGGAGTGCTGGCTGTAGAACTGCTGGGCGGGGGTGTCTGCGATGAGGCCATTCTTTTCATTCCAGCAGAGGAACTGAACGCCTTGCACCGCCTTCTGCGCGGCCTGGAGATACTGTTCCGCCCGGTGCTTGTCACCATAAGCAGACTCCATATCCGCACCTTCGCGAAGCGCCATCGCAAAATGCAACGTGATCGGGGCGGAGTCTCCATGCTCATCCTGAGGCGGGACGCCATCGCGAAAGCCGCTGGTCCAATCGATAAAGTTCCACCACGGCAGGCGGCCAAGCAAACCATTTTCCTGCTGATGCCGGATAAACCAATCCAGGACTGTTCGCGTGCCGGGCAGATGCGCGCGGACGAACGCCGCGTCGGTCCGATATAAGGCAAAATCATGCAGCATGCCAACCCACAAGAGCGAGAAAAGCGGAATCGCCTGGAAGTGATGAGTAGGATAGCGGCTGAGAGTGATGCCGTCGGGAATGCGCGAATCGTCGAACGCTTCGATGGCCTGCTTCGCGAGGCGGTCATCTCCGGCCGCGACGTAAGAAATCAGCGCTTGTATGCGCGCATCACCAACGTATTGCAACTGCTCCCAATAAGGAGTGTCCATGTAGGTCTCATGCGCGTCGAGGCGTGCTGTCCTCCAGCCAACCTCCCAGATAGAGGACAGTGCGGGATCATCGGAGACGAAACGAGCGCGCTGCTGAAAAGGAAACGCCGTGAACCACGATGACAGTCGAAGAAGCTGCAAGGGCTGATCGTGCGTTTGAATGTCGAGCTGGAGATACCGCCACGTTCTCCAAACGAGCGAAGTGAAAGTCCTGTTTTCCGCGCCATCCGCGATGTACTCGTCGTAAACACCGATGATTTCCTTTCCAGCGACAGCATTGCGGTTGCCCTTTTCCCCTTTGGCGTCTTTTAGCGCTTCGGCATATGTCACACGGATGCTGGCGTCTTTTCCGCTACTGACAACCAAATTTGTGAATGCGGTGGTCAACTCGGCGTTGTCAAGAAGCAGAGTCACTTTTTGGCTTGCGGGAATGGTCAGCGGCGCGTCGGGAAATCCTCGCGTTGTTGCTAGGCCGGAGGCTCTTACGACTCGCCCGCCCGGCCTCTCTCGCCATTCCATCGCAGGCAAAGGATCACGAACCAACTGCCAATTGTTGGGCGTGTCCCCGAGTCCGCGGTCTGCGGCGCGCCCCAATGACTGAGCTTTCTGCCAGCGAGTCGACGCGGCTGCCGGGGCGTCCCAGGCCCAGTCAAATAAGCGCCCATCGATCTTCTCGATCGGATCCGCAGCAAAATATCCGCGCAATTCATCCATGGAGACGGCGGCTGCATGAAAGCCGGGATCTTCTTCGGCCCACCAAGAGTCATTTGTGTCGGCCGTTTGTTCCAGGTGGCCTTCTCCGCGAACGAGGAATCCCGTCCGGTTGCTGATCTGCGCGATAGGTGCGAAAGTTCCAAGATTCCAAACGGTGGCCGCAAGCACATTCTTGCCCGCGTGAAGGTACGGGGCGAGGTCGTAAACTTCATATCTCCAATGAGCTAAATCACCGCGGGCAGGACCAGAGCCGACGCGTTGCTGGTTCACCTTGAACAGAAAGCGATTATCTGCAGACACGTCAACCAGGAAATGCTTGGGAACTTTTTCCAGCGCGATTTCCTTACGGAAATGAAGCATGGTCACGTCATTGGCGGACGCTCCGGGTGAGGTGATCCATTGCGCGGGAGCCGATCGCGCCGGCGTCTGCGGCAAAGAATCTTGCTTGGCTGAATCCGCTCGCAGCGAGAAGAAAAGCAACGTGGCAGCGAGGAAGCGCAGTAAGCGCATGCAAAGTCCGAATTGAAAGTAGCTTGCGAGTTGATTGGTCATGGCTTCGATAAGAACGGAGAGAGATTTTGTCGCAGATTCACGGCGAAAGTCTACAGCGGGGCCGTCGACGATGGAGGCTTGGTCGAGCCAAGTTTCCAAAAAATTTGGCGCAGGATGCCGAGCGTGAGCTCGGCGTCAGGAGCGGAAAGGTGGAGGCGGCGGACGAGCCGGCGGATTTTCTCTTCGGTGGGAGCGGCAGTGCGCCGCTTCTGGGAACTGTTGGGACTCGGTTTCAAATAGCCGCTGGCGCGGAGGGCGTCGAGCAAGAGTGCGGTGAGGCGCTCCAGATCGGCGGCCGTGGCGGGGACATGTTTTTCCAGCTTCACGGATGCTTGTGGATCGCGCGCAAGTTCGTACAGGCACACGGCAACCGCCTGACCAAGGTTCATCGAACGATGCTCTTCGCGAGTGGGAATGCGCAGGAGCCAATGGCAATGGCTGAAGTCTTCATTCGAAAGGCCACGCTTCTCCGAACCGAAGAGCAGGGCGACAGGGCTGCCGGTTAAGCTTTTGCGGAGTAGGCGGGCGCCTTGATCCAGGCGGCGGACCGGATGCTGTAATTGACGCTGGCCCACGGCAGTCGTTCCGACAATGAGTTTGCAATCTGCAACCGCTTCGGCGACAGTCTTGAATTCCGTGGCCTGTGCGAGCAGCCGCTCGGCGCCGACGGCCGAACGCGCTTCGCGAAAAGCCAACTCATATGGGTTCACCACGCGAAGATGGCAGAAGCCGAAGTTGCTCATGGCGCGGGCGGCGGCGCCAATGTTGAGAGGATTTCGTGGTGCGACTAGAACGACGCGAAGGCGGTCGGAATCGGCGTTGGGAAACACGGAGATGAGTTTACAGCAGGCCCGCCATTGCAGAGGCCTGTTGGCATGGCCGAGTTCAATCGCTCCACGACCCCGCCCTAGTTGGGGTCATCATCCAGCGTGTCACCGGCGCCTCAAGCGGCCGGGATGCCGTATTTTGGACCGTGCGGCGTTGAAACATTAGGCCAGCAGGGGGATCAGCGTGGCAACTCCACTAGAAACCTGGGTTGATCAGGCGGCTAAGCTGACGAAGCCGGACCGCGTGGTGTATTGCGATGGTTCCGAAGCGGAGTACCAGCAGATGATCGCAGAGATGCTGCGCCAGGGTGATTCGCTTACGCTCAACGAGAAGACCTTCCCGAATTGCCACTTGCATCGCAGCAGTCCGAACGATGTGGCGCGGACGGAACATCTGACCTTTATCTGCTCGGCCCAAAACGAAGAAGCCGGACCTACGAACAACTGGATGGACCCGAACGCGGCGAAACACAAAGTGGGCGCGCTGCTGGATGGAGCGATGCGCGGACGGGCAATGTATGTGGTGCCGTACATTATGGGCCCGGCGAGTTCGCCGATCAGCAAAGTTGGCGTGGAAGTGACGGACAGCCCGTACGTTGTGGCCAGCATGCGGATCATGTCGCGCATGGGCAAAGTAGCCATGGAACGGCTGGGAACTTCAAGCGAGTTTGTTCCAGGACTCCATTCGCTGGGCGATGTGGATCCCGAGCGGCGGTACATCGTCCACTTTCCGCAGGAGAAATTGATCTGGAGCGTGGGGTCCGGCTACGGCGGAAACGCACTCCTGGGGAAAAAATGTTTTGCATTGCGGATTGCCAGCGTGATGGCGCGCGAGCAGGGCTGGATGGCCGAGCACATGTTGATCCTGGGGCTGGAATCTCCGGGCGGCAAAGTGACTTACATGGGCGCGGCGTTTCCGAGTGCGTGCGGGAAAACGAATCTGGCCATGATGGTGTCGGCGCTCGAGGACCAGGGGTATCGCGTCTGGACCGTTGGAGACGACATCGCGTGGATGAAGATCGGCGAAGACGGATACTTGCGCGCCATCAATCCGGAAGCAGGGTTTTTTGGTGTTGCCCCGGGCACGGGAATGAAAACCAATCAAAATGTAATGGGCGCGCTGCACAAGAACACGTTATTTACGAACGTAGCGTTGACTCCGGAGCGGGAGCCGTGGTGGGAAGGAATTGGCAGCGAGGCACCGGCAGCGCTCATCAACTGGAAGGGCGAGTTGTGGGATCCATCCAAAGGCCCGGCGGCGCATCCGAATGCGCGGTACACAGTGCCGGCGCGGCAGTCGCCGAGCATTTCTCCCAAGTGGGAAGCTCCGGAAGGCGTGCCTATTTCAGCGTTCATATTCGGCGGGAGAAGAGCGCGAGTGGCCCCGCTGGTGTACGAATCATTTAACTGGCAGCATGGGGTGTTCGTGGGCGCGACGATGGCGAGCGAAACGACTGCCGCGGCGACGGGTAACGTGGGTATCACACGGCGAGACCCGATGGCCATGCTGCCCTTCTGCGGCTACAACATGGCCGATTATTTTGGGCACTGGCTGGAAATGGGAAAGAAAATACCGAAACCGCCTAAGATTTTTCATGTGAACTGGTTTCGCAAGGGCGCGGATGGAAAGTTCCTGTGGCCGGGGTACGGGGAGAATGTGCGCGTACTGAAGTGGATTCTGGAGCGCGTGGAAGGCCGCAGAGCAGCGCAGGAAACGCCGATAGGCTATGTTCCCGCAAAGAACGGGCTGACACTGGACGGCGTGAAGATTTCAAACGAAGCGTTGAGCGAACTACTGCGCGTGAACCCGGAAGACTGGGATGCGGAAATGGAAGATTCGAAGCAGTTTCTCGGCAAATTTGGCAATCGTTTGCCCCGTCAAATCGCCGAAGAGCACGAAAAATTGGCGCGGCGATTCCAGCGCGTTGTCACTGCCTAGGAAATCGCACGAAGCTTCAGTGGTGGCCTCCGGCGCGGCGCGCTGGCGAACTGACAGGCGGCATATCTTCAGTGTCAAAAGCTGCCGGTTCGCGCTCAAAATGAAAGTCGGGCCTGCTTTCCAGAAGCCGGACACAACGATTCCAGCGCAGAATGCTGTCGTCATTGCCTGCAGGCCGGATTTTTTCCGCTTCCGCGAAACAGCGCATGGCTTCTTCCACTAAGGGCAAAAGTGTGTGTGGCGCATAGCCGACAAGGAGCTGCGTCTTGGCGTGCCGCTCGTGCAGTAACCCGGTGTAGTAAAGCTGCTCGTAGGGATCGCGCAAGCCCTGAAAAATGGATTGAACCTCGAGATAGCGGTCGCTCGCGGCACCGATGAATTGGTCGGTGATGGCCAGGCCCAGCATACGGCGAGCGAGTTGGTGCTCGGGATCAACCGCAAGGATATCCAGGCAAATGGATTCAGCCTCCTCGGGTTCGTTGAGGTAGCGGTAGAGCTCGACTTTGGCAATGGCCTCCGGAATTCCGGCCTTGGAGATGGATTTTAGTTGGTAGCCCATGGGACCTCCTCTTTCATGGCCCGTCGCCGAATCGCAACCTGCACAGAATTTTTGCCCCAAGCATTCAGACGCCGCGCATCTTCCGGAACAGCTTGGTCAAGGGATCGTAAAACTCGTCCACTACGCGCTCCTTGAGCGGGATGATGGCGTTGTCCGTAATGTGGATCTCTTCGGGACAAACCTCCGTGCAGCACTTCGTGATATTACAATAGCCCAGGCCAAGCTGATCCTTGAGCAACCCCGCGCGGCTGAGTCCGTCCAAAGGATGCATTTCCAGTCCCGCGACGCGAACGAAGAAACGCGGGCCGGCGAACTGTTCCTTCTTGTCGTGTTCGCGAAGAACGTGACAAACGTTTTGGCACAGAAAGCATTCGATGCACTTGCGAAACTCCTGGACCCGGTCCACATCCAGTTGCGAGATTTTCCATTCCACTCCCTCACGCGGCTGGAAGGGAGGTATTTTGCGGTTGACACGATAGTTCCAGGAAACGTCGGTGACAAGGTCTTTAATGCGCGGGAAGGATTTCATGGGCAAGACGGTGATGGGCTGGTCCTGCGGGAGATCGTCCATGCGCGTTTTGCAGGTCAGGCGGGGACGGCCGTTGACTTCCGCGGAGCACGAGCCGCACTTCCCTGCTTTGCAATTCCATCGAACCGCGAGATCGGGAGCGAGGTGTCCCTGAATGTAATGGAGGGCGTCGAGAACCACCATGCCGGGAGCGACGGGGACGCGATAGTCAACGGTTTGCCCGCTGTTCGAATCGCCGCGAAAGACTCGCAGGGTGGCTTGCTTCATAATGGCTCCCCTTTTCTCGATCTCTCCATCGTTTCCTCCCACCGCAGGGGCAAAGCCGATCCCATTACCTTCCACTGGGTGAACTTCGTAGACCCCATGTGCGGCATCATGGCTTTCATGGCTTGCCCGTGAGGAATCTTCGCGACGAAATCCATCAGCGGTTTTTCCTCAGTCCACGCGGAAAGCGTCCAAAAATTCCGGCTGAATAGCTTTGCACGAAGGGAGTAACCCATAACCCCGGGAGTTGTGCGCAATTGCTTTTGGATCTGAAGTGAAAACTTTAGAAATGCAGGAATCGCACGGTATTTGTTCAGCGGCATGTAAGAAAGAAGAGCAAAGTACTCCCGGTTCGTGTCGGGCGTCGCGAATTTGATCCATGGCGTATCCATAGTCGGCGATCATCCTGTCATTTCGTCGCGTAAACCGAAACCGTCTAATCGCTCTCCGCAGCAAGAATCTGCTTCAATTCTTCGGGCATGGGCTCGATTGGAAGTTCGCGTCGGCTCATGCCTCCGGATTCCCTGATGATAACGTTGTGTTTCTTCTCCCAAACAGGATCGACACTTGGGTGATCGATCCGGCTGTGCGCCCCGCGGCTTTCCGTGCGGGCCAGCGCGCTGTGCGTGACGGCTTCGGAAACGATGAGCATGGCTTTCAAATCATACGAAAGGTGCCAGCCCGGGTTGAAGAGACGGGAGCCTTCGACACTGAGCTTCGCGGCACGCGATTTTAGTTTCGCCAATTCGGCGAGCGCCTTCTTCAAATCTTCATCGGTCCGAAAGATACCCACGAGATTCTGCATCACTTCCTGCAAATCGCGATGCACGGCGTAAGGGCTTTCCGTCCCGGAGTTGGAAAACGGCGCAAGCAATTCCTTTTCCGCTTGCTCGATCTGCGCATTGTCAACGGATGGAGTCGAGGAGCGCTTCGCATGCTGCGCGGCTGCTAGTCCTGCACGTCGTCCAAACACCAAAAGATCGGACAGCGAATTGCCGCCGAGACGATTTGCGCCATGAAGTCCAGCGGCCGCTTCGCCCGCAGCGAAAAGCCCCGGCACAGTCGATTGCGCCGTTTCCGCGTCCACGCGGATGCCCCCCATCACGTAGTGGCATGTCGGGCCCACCTCCATGGGGCCCTTGGTGATGTCGACATCCGCAAGTTCCTTGAACTGGTGATACATGCTCGGAAGCTTTTTCTTCACGTACTCGGCCGGCTTGTGGGAAATATCCAAATAGGCCCCGCCGTGTTCGGTACCGCGGCCTTTCTTGACTTCGGTGTAAATGGATCGTGCAACGACGTCGCGCGTGGAAAGTTCCATGCGCTTGGGGTCGTACTTTTCCATGAAGCGTTCGCCCGCCTTGTTGCGCAGGATGCCGCCTTCTCCGCGAACTGCTTCCGTGACGAGAATGCCCTGCACGCCGGGCGGCCAGACCATTCCCGTGGGATGGAACTGAACGAATTCCATATCCATCAGCTCCGCCCCCGCTTCATAAGCAAGGGCCATCCCGTCGCCGGTGTATTCCCAAGAATTGGAAGTGACGCGCCACGCCTTCCCAATTCCGCCGGTGGCGATAACAATCGACTTCGCTTTGAAAACGATGAAGCGGCCGTTCTCGCGCCAATACGCAAAAGCGCCGGCGACACGGCCGTTATCCGTCAAGAGCCGGGTGCTCGTGCATTCCATGTAAACGTCGATGCCCTGCTGGACGCCGCGATCCTGCAGCGTGCGAATCATTTCGAGGCCGGTGCGGTCGCCCACATGGCAGAGGCGCTTGAAGGTGTGCCCGCCAAAAGCTCGCTGAAGGATGTCGCCACTTTCGGTGCGGTCGAAGAGCGCGCCCCACTGTTCGAGTTCACGAACGCGATCGGGAGATTCCTGCGCATGAAGTTGCGCCATGCGCCAGTTGTTCAACAATTTTCCGCCCCGCATGGTGTCGCGAAAATGAGTCTTCCAACTATCTGCGGCGTCCACGTTGGCCATGGCCGCGGCGATTCCGCCTTCGGCCATGACAGTGTGAGCCTTTCCAAGGAGCGATTTGCAGACCACGCCGACGGAAGCGCCTTGCGCCAGTGCTTCGATGGCGGCGCGCAACCCAGCGCCGCCGGCGCCAATGATGAGAACGTCATGCTCGCGGGTCTCGTAATTTGCCGTCACAGGAACCTCAGGTCCCGGAACGCGCCGCAGGCCACCATGCGCACGTAGAAATCCGCGAAACCGACGGAAACGAGACTGCACCAAGCGAAAAGCATGTGGTGCTCGTTCAAGAAGCTAAGAAAACTCCAGGCTTCAAACCGCGAGCGTCCGAAGGTCGCGCAGGAAAAACAGTCGACTTTCCCGCCGGCCAGATGACGGAGGGAGTGGCAGGAAAAGGTGTAAAGCGACAGCAGGGTGACATTGATCGTCAGAACCAACGTGCCTACTCCGATGCCGAAATGGCCATCGAAGAAAAACGAGCGTATTGCGTCGTGCCAGAGGAAAGCAATAAAAAGAACCGCCAGATAAAAAAAGTAGCGATGGACGTTTTGCAGGATGAAGGGGAAAGAGGTTTCGCCTCGGTAATTGCGTCGCGCCGGTTCACCAACGGAACAAGCGGGGGGATCCAGGAAGAATGCGCGGTAGTAGGCTTTGCGGTAGTAATAGCAGGTAGCACGAAAGCCGAGAGGCCCGGCGAGGATCAACAGCGCGGGAGAAAATTTCCACCAGCGGTGCTCGGGGTCGATGAGCGGTGAATAAAAGGGCGAGAGGTACGGTCCCCAATCGTAATACTTTCCTTCGAAAGCGCGCAGGGTGGCGTAGATGCCGAAACCGCCGAGGACAATGATGACGGGTAGGATCTCAGTCCACCAGGCATCGCGGCGCAGGGTGCTGCCGAGCCGGGATTCCGGCAAAAGTGTGGGAGAACCAGCCATTGATGACCTCAGGCGTGGCTGTAGGGTAGTCAAAACACAGATTATTTCAAGCGAAAACTATCGACAAGACGCTTGGTGGCGATTCAGAGAATCGTTTGGATTTCGGCGTCGATGGAGACATGCGTGGCTGGAACTCCATCGATGGTGAATTTCTCGCCTGCAACTTCCGAAAATTGGAAAAAGCGGCTGATGTGATAATCCTCATCGTAACCAGAGAACAGGCGTTCCGTTTCCGCCTTTGTCAAACCAAAGGCAGAAAGCGCAACCGGCTCTCCAAAATTGCCGGCCCGAGAACGGTATAAGCGGACGAGATCGCCGAGCGGCATCATGGCATTTGGCGACTGCGAAGCGGTCGACGAAGAGCGGCCAGTTCCTTCGGCGCTCATGGATTTCTCCTGGGCAAAGTGTACTGCCTGGCACAAGAAGAATGAAAGTATTTAGCGCAGGGGGACGCCGGGATGGGACAGCATCCCGAGTGACCAATGATGGAAGCAAGCCGGCTGGCGGTGGAACGGAACTTGGTGTGCGACACAAGGATTGGGTAAGATGCTGCGTACGATGTTTTAAACGAGGAGGAAACAGTTATGAGTATCGCGGTGGGACAGGCGGCGCCAGATTTTACGCTTCATAATCAGGAAAAGAAAGAAGTGAAGCTTTCCGATTTTTCGGGAAAGAAGAATGTCGTGCTCGTATGGTATCCCCTGGACTGGAGCCCGACTTGCACGAACGAGCATGCGTGCTTTGTCAATGAAATGAAGGCCTTCGAAACGTTGGACGCAGAAGTGCTTGGCATCAGTGTTGACAGCGTGTGGTCGCACAAGGCGTATGCGGAGAAGATGGGGATCAAGTATTCGCTGCTGGCGGATTTTCATCCCCGAGGAGCAGCCAGCGAAAAGTACGGTGTGTACCTGGCGGACAAAGGGATTACGGGCCGGGCCATCGCCATCGTCAACAAATCGGGCAAAGTAGCGTGGTTCAAGAACTACGACATTCCGGTGGTGCCGGATTTGAAGGAAGTCGCCGCTGCGCTGAGTAAAGTGAAAGCGGCTAGCGCATAAAAAAAAGCTGCGCCGCTTTGGGAATGACGTTCCTTCCTAGGGGGCAGTCAAGGGTGCCGGTGTCTTTTTAACAGCGTCCGGATTCTTCTCAACACTAGTCGCTGCGGCCGGAGCGGAGAAAGATCGCACCAGAAGCACCAGCTCCCAGCGCTGATTCTCAGTCAAGCGTTTCTTGAACGAAGGCATGGGCTTTCTGCCTTCACTGATTTGGTAAAAGATTTCGCCGTCAGTGACCACCTTCATGCGCTGAGTGTCGGTGAGGTCCGCCGGAGCCGGAAAGTGTAGCCTGGCCTCTGGCCCGTCGCCCTTGCCTTGCTCGCCGTGGCACTGGGCACATTCTTCGGTGTAAATCTCTTTGGCCGGTTTCAGCGTGGACTCAGTAGTTGCGATTGGATTCTTCAGCCTTTTGACTTCCTCAGGAACGACCCATGGCCTGTCTCTGAGGAGTGCCGCGTAAACAAGCACGATGCAAATCAGGGTAAGGAGCGAACCGAAAAGTATTTTGCGTGTCTTGAGATTACGCTGCGCGTCCGTGGGCATAGCGGCTACGAAAATTTTCGCACAACGAAGTAGGTAACGAAAGCAGACGCCCAGGACGTAATAGAGTTTCTCTCCCCTGTTAAGAACGGAGTATGAGCCAAACGAGCTCAGCGTTGAAGAACAAGATGGCGGCCGCGACGATCCAGGCCACGGCCGTGGTGACTCGCGAATTTGCAAATTCGCCCATCTTGGAACGGTCGCCGGTAAATCGGATCAGAGGAATCACCGCGAACGGCAGCTGAAAGCTGAGAATCACCTGACTGAGAATAAGCAATGAAGTGACTTTGTTCTCGCCCGCTATACCAATGACCAGTGCCGCAGGAAGAATGGCAATCGAGCGGGTAATCAGCCGGCGAAGCCAGGGCTTCAGCCGAATGTCGAGAAAGCCCTCCATCACGATCTGGCCGGCCAGCGTGCCGGTCAGCGTGGAGTTCTGGCCAGAGGCGAGCAGCGCGCACGCAAAGAGCGTGCTGGCAAGGCTTGCGCCCAAGACGGGGCTGAGAAGCTTGTAAGCGTCGGCGATTTCCGCAACGTTGTGAAGCCCCCGTGTGTGGAAAGCCGCGGCACCCAAAACGAGAATCGCGGCATTGATAAAAAGCGCAAACCCGAGCGCCAGAGTGGAATCGAAGATGGCATAACGGACCGCTTCACGCCGGTCGCGAGTGGAAGAACCAAAGGCGCGTGTTTGCACGATGCTGGAATGAAGATAAAGATTGTGCGGCATGACCGTTGCGCCAAGGATACCGATGGCAATGTATAGCATCTCGCGGTTTCTCAGAATTTCGGCGCGTGGGATGAAGCCGATAGCCGCTTCACGCCAAAGCGGGTGAGCGAAAAAGATCTCGTAAGCAAAACAAGCGGCAATCGAACCAATGAGCGTAACGACAAAAGCTTCGACCAGCCGGAACCCGCGTCCCTGCAGCGCCAGAACGATCAGAACATCGAACGCAGTGATCAAAACTCCCGCCAGAAGGGGCAGCCCGAAGAGAAGCTTGAGTGCGACAGCCGAGCCGAGCACCTCCGCGAGATCGCATGCAGCGATAGCGATTTCGCAGACTACCCATAGAAACTGCCCAGCCCGACGCGAATAGTGCTCTCGGCAGGCTTGGGCCAGATCACGCCCGGTAGCAATTCCAAGTTTTGCAGAGAGAGCCTGCAAAAACATCGCCATCAAGTTGCTGATGAGGATGACACTCAGGAGCGTGTAGCCAAATTTGGAACCGCCGCCTATGTCCGTGGCCCAATTGCCGGGGTCCATGTACCCGACGGCAACTAGATAGCCCGGCCCGGCAAACGCCAGGACTTTTCGGAACCAGGAAGCTCCTGACAAAAACGGTATGGTGCGGTGCGATTCCGGCAACGACGGTAGGGCCGCCCGAGTCGGCGCCTCCGCAGCCTCGTAGAAGCCACCGGAAGCTCCACCAGTGATCGGCGGATCTGTCTCGAATTGTTGCGGGCCCGCGCGTCCCATATTGATAGTTAACTATGCTAAATAACATTCCTAAACTACACTTAATACGGTCGCATGTCAATAGGACTTGCATTGTTTTTTGCTAACCAGTCCAGCCCCAAGCGCAGCGGCGGCCCTTGTGATAACTTCGAGGCGTCATTCCGGGAGCGAAACGAAATGGATCAACAGCAGCCAGTACAGGGCCAGGTGCAGATCAAGGCGGACGAAAAAGAATTGCAGGGGCAATACAGCAACCTGGTGATGATTCACCATAACCTCGAAGAGTTCACCATGAACTTTATCTATATTTTCCCCAACGGCGCGCAAGGAAAGCTGCTGAACAGCATGATCCTCAGCCCTGGACACGCGAAACGCATCTGGCGCGCGCTGGGAGAAAATCTCGCGCGCTATGAAGCGCAATTTGGCACCATCAAGGAATCGCCAGAAGGAAGCACGCCGGCGCCAAACGTCGGTTTCGTGCAGTAGAAGCAGATTTGTTTCGCATCAAACATGCAGCGGGTAGGTTGCAGTTGTGCCGGCCTCATCTGCCTGCTAAAATTTCAAGGCTGTTGTTCCTCGACTTGGGCCTGTAGCTTAAGAGTCTGTTGTTGATTCTGCGTTGCTTAGGTCCATTTTTAGGCCCTTCAAATCCGCCTTCTTGTACACAAGTTGTACACAATCGCTCCCCGCGAGGAACGTGCCACATTACTTCTGGGTTGCCCGTCATCCGCCCAGAATCGGGGCAAGTTGGGAGGAGCTGCCTATCGGGCCTCGTATTGTAAAACGTCAGGTTTATTGAGATTTCATCCCAGGGGCTTTGATGATACGCGCCGCGCTTTCACTCTCGCTCAGCACGAAGCGCGCAAACTCAGGCTGCGTCATGCTCATTGGATCGGCCCCGTGCTTCGCAAACCAGTCGAGCAGATCCGGCGCTGCCATGGCACGTGCGATGTCCTTCCCTAGCTGATCGACCACTTGTTGCGGAGTGCCAGCAGGCGCCCACACCCCATACCAAATCGTGTAGTCGAAACCGGATACTCCGGCCTCTGCGATCGTAGGTACCTCCGGCAACAAGGGTGAACGCCTGTTCGTGCTAACGCCTAGCGCGCGGAGCTTGCCGCTGCGGATATCCGCCATCGCGAGCGGGATTGGCGCCAGCAGGTATGTTGTGTGCCCAGCAACCGTCTTGGCAATTGTCTCGGCGATGCCGTCGCCCGGTGGCGCGGGCACGTGTACCGCCTTGACTCCCGCGGCAAGATTGAATTTCTCGGCTCCCACGTGCGAACCGGTGCCTATGCCAGGGGAGCCAAACGATAGCTCCCCCGGCTTTGCCTTTGCGGCTGCTACGAGTTCAGTAACTGTGGTGATGCCAGACGAGTTGCCGGCGACCAGCACGTACGCCTGCCTAGTGAGAACTGCGAATTGATAAGAACGCAAAGACAAGCCGAAAAACACCCCGTATGGCGGAGCGCAGCGGAGTAATAGATAAGAAACGCGGGAAGCGACGACAATGAGAGCAACAAGAGCGCGAGACATTAAAAGCAATAAAAAGGACTTGTCACCAGAACAACGTAAAGAACTACTTGGAGCATTGAAAGCCCGTTTTGAGAAAAACATGAACCGCCATAAAGGTCTTGAGTGGGCTAAAGTACAAGCAAAGCTGGAAGCTAATACTGAAAAACTGTGGTCACTCAATGAAATGGAAAGAACTGGCGGTGAACCGGACGTTGTTGGTCATGATAAAAAGAGGTGAACCGGACGTTGTTGGTCATGATAAAAAGA
>MNEA01000081.1 GCA_001917435.1 Acidobacteria bacterium 13_2_20CM_2_57_6 | reverse complement strand
GTGGTTCCGAAGTAAGAGTTCCGAAGAAAGACCCAAGCGCCTTTGCGCTGGTCGTGGTGTCCGGAGACAATAGGAATTGAGGGCTGGCCGCGGTGCGGTCAGCGCTATTGCCGGCCGGACAACGGAGAGTCTTTCTCCGCAGGGGGATGGGGGATGAATAAGAACGGTTACAACATGAGGTCGGTGTTCAGTCTGTTTTCTTCCGACCTCGCCATCGATCTGGGTACTGCAAACACGCTCGTGTTCGCACACGGCAAAGGCATTGTCGTTAACGAGCCCTCGATCGTGGCCATCAATAAGGCCAGCGGAGAAGTTGTGGCTGTCGGCCGCGAAGCAAAAGAAATGCTTGGACGCACGCCGGGCAACGTTGTCGCCATCAAGCCGATGAAAGACGGGGTCATCGCCGACTTCAAAGTCACCGAGAAGATGCTGACCTACTTCATCCAGAAAGCGCACAACCGGCGCGTGCTGGTGCATCCCCGAATTGTTATCGGCGTCCCGAGCGAGATCACTCCGGTGGAAAAGCGCGCCGTGCAGGACTCCGCGTATCGCGCGCGCGCCAGCGAAGTCTTCCTTGTCGAGCAAGCCATGGCTGCAGCGATTGGCGCCGGACTGCCGATCGAGGAACCCTCCGGCAACATGGTCGTGGACATTGGCGGCGGGACCACCGATATTGCGGTCATCTCCATGAGTGGCATCGTATATTCGCGGTCCGTACGCGTGGCAGGCAATGAAATGGACGAAGCCGTCATGCAGTATCTGAAGCGCAAGTACAATCTGCTCGTCGGAGAACGCACGGCAGAGCAGATCAAAATGGAAATTGGTTCCGCCTATCCGCTGGAAAAGCCGCTTACGATGGAAGTGAAAGGCCGCAACCTCATCGAAGGCGTGCCGCGAACCGTCACCATCGACGACAGCGAAATTCGCGAAGCCCTGAGTGAATGTGTGGCGACCATTCTCAACGCCGTACGCGTCGCACTCGAGCGTACGCCCCCGGAGCTTTCCGCCGACATCAGCGACCGCGGTATCGTTCTGACGGGCGGTGGCGCGCTGCTGAAGAATCTCGACAAGCGCATCCGCGAAGAGACCGGCCTGCCGGTTTCGATTGCGGATGATCCTTTGGCGTCCGTGGTGCTCGGCACGGGAAAAATGCTGAGCGACTTCAAACTACTGCGCCAGGTTTGTATCGATTGAGAAAGAGTTTTCAGTCCTTGAAATTTGGAATGGATTCCTAATTCTCGAACTGAGCACTGAGGCTTGATCACGGACATCGCGAGCCACCGGTCACCAGCCGCCAGCCAGCAGTCACCGGTCGCTCCAGAAAATACGAAGAGAATATTGCACAATGGTCGCCATTCCTTCTCGCCATAAATCACTGGTCCTTCTCGCAGGAGTCATTGTTTTGCAGGTGCTGATGCTTGCCGTCCAGATCAAGCGCGACTCAGAAGGACGGCTCATTCGGGTGTGGACCGTGGGTGCCGTTTCACCGTTTGAGCGAGCTGGCTCCTCCGGCTTCGGATGGTTCCGCAACGCCTGGCGCCACTACTTTGCGCTGCAAAACACCACCAAGGAAAACGAGCAGATTCGCCGCGAGAATGATGCCCTGAAACTGCAAGTCGCGCAGCTTCAGGGCAAGGCCGCGGAGGCCGACCGCCTGGCACTGCTGCTGAATTTCCGGAAATCGCACTCCGACGTTCCGATGATTACTGCGCGGGTGATTGGCACGGGCGCGGGAACAGCGAGCCTCATGATTCAACTGGACCGCGGCGAGCGCGACGGCATTCACAAAAACATGGGAGTGATTACCCCGGACGGCGTGGTCGGCAAAGTCGTCGAAGCTTATCCAAATGCATCGCAGGTGCTTCTGCTCACGGACAAGGAGAGTGGAGTTGGCGCAATGTTGGCGAATTCTCGCATCCAGAGCCCCGTTGGGGGGCAGGGTGAACCTCTGCTGGTCATGAAATACGTCCCGAACGACGATGATGTTAATGTTGGGGAACGCGTGATTACCAGCGGCATGGATCGCATCTTCCCGCGCGATCTTCCGGTGGGCACCGTCGCAGAAATCAAGCCTGGCAATCCGTTCAAGCAGATTCGCATCAAGCCATCTGCCAATCTTGAGCGCCTGGAGGAAGTGCTAGTCCTTCCGTCTCTGCGCCCCCTCGAGACGAAAGGTGAAGAGCATCCTTCCAATGCCCAGCCCGCGCCAATCGCATCTTCATCCCCGCCGGCGGTAAGGCGATGAACGACGCATTCGACATCCGCGGCGAATCGCACATTGAAGTTCACAAGTTTCGCGCGGGCGCCATCATTATCGCCACGCTGCTGGCGCTGGTAATCCAGGCGTCATTCCCCATTCATTTTGCAAGGGCCGCCGTTCTTGATTTTCCTTTGCTCGTGACGATTTATTTCGGGCTCAGCCGGCGCAATCCCTCAACGGGCCTTCTCCTGGGCATGGTCGTTGGTCTCTTGCAGGACAGTTTGAGCGGCCCTACTGTTCCGCTCGGTCTCTACGGCATTGCGAAAACCATCATTGGATATCTTGCTTCCTCGATTGGTGCGCGGCTCGATACCGAGCATCCCGCCGCGCGGTTCGCGCTCACTTCCACGTTCTTCGTTGCGCATCAGGGCTTAATCGTGGTTACGCGCCGCATCCTTCTCGCACAGCCCGAACCGTGGTTTAACATGCACCTCATCTTCGCCGCGCTCATCAACGGGCTGGTTGCCGTGTTCCTCTTCCTTCTTCTCGATCGCCTCCGCAGGAACTAGCGATTCGATTTCCTTGCTACTCGATCGCGATTTACCCTTTCGTTCTTCAATGGGCGAGAAGAAACTGTTTGAATTCATCGTAGCTGCTCGATATCGCCAGCGAAAGCTTGCTACGTTTCAAGTAAGCGGCCAGACGATCCGGCAGAGGCGGTGCAGTGCCAATGGCCTTAATTACTATGTCTGCGAATTTCGCGGGATGCGCCGTGGCCAACACCAAACCTTGGGCGGGCCCCGCATGTTCAAGCTTGTACGCCTCCCAGCCGAGCACGCCCACGGCAGTGTGGGGGTCGGCGATGTAGCCGAAGCGCTTATGGATGGCCTTCATCTCCTGCAACGTTTCTTCGTCCGTTGCCCGGTGTCCCCAAATCTCCTTTTGCACGTATTCGAGTCGGTTGCGGCACAAATCAAGCAATCGCGGAAAATTGTTCGGGTTGCCCACGTCCATGGCATTCGAATAGGTGGCCTGCGCTGCACGCGGATGGAACTGTCCGGTCCGCAAGTATTCCGGCACCACATCATTGGTGTTTGTTGAGGCTACATATTTCGCTACCGGCAACCCGATGCGCTTGGCGAAAATTCCGGCCGTGAGATTGCCAAAGTTTCCGCTGGGAACGGAAACGATCAGCGGCACCGACGCCACCGGCAACTGCCGGTAAGCTGCCAGGTGATAAAACATCTGCGGCAGAAGCCGCCCGATATTGATGGAATTCGCGGAAGTTAGGAAGGCGCGTTTGTTCAATCCCTCATCAGAAAACGCCTGCTTCACCAGCCGCTGGCAATCGTCAAATGTACCTGCGACTTCCAGCGCGGTGATGTTTTCGCCGAGCGTGGTGAACTGCTTCTCTTGCGCCTCGCTGATGCGCTTCGAAGGATAGAGAATCACCACTCGGATTCCCGGCACGTTCAGGAAACCATGTGCTACGGCGCTTCCGGTATCTCCGGAGGTCGCAACCAACACGGTGAGAAGCCGCGTTTCGCCGCGTACGAAATAGCCCATCAGCCGCGCCATGAAGCGCGCGCCAAAATCCTTGAACGCCAGCGTTGGCCCGTGAAACAACTCCAGGATGTGCAGCCCCGGCGAGAGCGAAACCAGCTTCACGGGAAAGTTGATGGCTTCGCTAACGACTTGCCAGAGTGTTTCTTCCGGAACATCCGGCGTGGCAAAAGGCCGCACCACGCGGAAGCAGACTTCCGTGAACGGCAGCCGGCGAAATTCCTCCAGTTCCTCGGCCGAATGCCGGGCAATCTCTGCCGGCATGTACAAGCCGCCATCCGGCGCAAGCCCACGCAGCACGGCGCCGCGCAGGGAGGTGAGCGGGGCTTTGCGCGATGTGCTCCGGTATCTCAATGAATTTCGCTCATCGCGGGATTCCCGTCCTGTCCCGAATCATTTTCAGAAACGCTGGCGCATCCAGAGATCCATCGCGCAACGCAGCGACTTGCAGCGTGCAATGGCTCAGCGCTTCGTAGCTCTGGCGCCGCCCGGCAATCAGCGCCGGATAACATCGTGCCACCGTCTCCCGCGGTTTTTCTCCGGTCCGTGGTTGAAACGCGCCGCGCCACAACACCGGCTTGGGATCATTCAGATATCTCTCGATCAAC
Organism: Acidobacteria bacterium 13_2_20CM_2_57_6; assembly: GCA_001917435.1. Classification (GTDB taxonomy): domain Bacteria; phylum Acidobacteriota; class Terriglobia; order Acidiferrales; family UBA7541; genus Acidiferrum. Next base: position 16,989 of record MNEA01000081.1, on the reverse strand, counting down.
AACTGCTGCTCTTCGGCGGAAGCCGCCAGATGCACAATTGTCATTTGCCGGCGCAAGCGCATCAGCAAATCGTTTCCGGTGTAAATGATGCTTCCCGTGGTATCGAGCACCAGTGATTTCTCCGGTTCCCTCTCGAGTTCCGTCAAAATTTCATCCAGAGCATGGATCTCTTCGGCCAGATATTCTGCCTCGCGCTGGGCATAGGTCGTGGAGTCCGGCCAGCCCATCCAAGCGGCCACGCCATTGATCCCGGAGTAACCCCCGGCCGCAAGCCGTGACGCGAGCTTTTGCTCGATGCGGTCGTCACACGAACCTGCAGGATACCCATTTGCTGCTAACTTCTTTGTCCAGAAGGTCTTCCCGGCACCGGACATGCCGATCAACGCCAGCCGCAGCGGCTTTTTCCTGTTCGTTTCAGCGTTCATAAATGAACTGCCTACAATAGCTTGATACCAGCGGCCACAGCAACCCGCCGAAGGCGGCGGTCCGGCAAAAATTCTAATGCATTTCTGGAACCTGTCCTCCAGGACGGCTTGCGGCCCACTCCGGCAGGTGATACGTTTGAAAAGACTCTTGCTGCTTCAGGCAGCTTCGGTCCGGCGGTGATTCGGGAGTCCCGGGAGATTTTTTCGGTTCCCAGGTTCGAGGAAATTTTCGACGGACATTTTCGGCGTGACCCTGACAAAGTTGGGGTCAACTCGAAACCCACGCTGCAGATTTTTTCGTGACGCGAGTTCAGTCCGGCCAGTGGAATCAAATTGGGCCGGAGCGGGCGGAAAGCCCTGAGAAAAAGTACTCGCGCGCGGGGTTTTCGTGTCGTACTGGTTCCGCAACGACAATCGATTGCCGCAAGCGCGGCTGGCCATCGCCTCCTACATCATTGTGGGAATGATCGGCGTGTTGCTGCTCGGTTTCTGGAAGCTCCAGGTCATCGACGCCGACAAGTACAGCTCCATGGCCGAGCGCAACCGCGTGCGCTACATTCCCGTCATTGCGCCGCGCGGCCGCATGCTGGACCGGGAAGGCCGTGTGCTTGTGGACAACCGGCCGTCCTTCAGCGTGCTCCTCCTTCGCGATGATCTGGCACAAGTGCAAAAGCATCTGTCCAGTATTTCGGAAGGCTTAGACATTCCTCTGGATGATTTGCGCGAGCAACTCAACAATACGAAGAACCTGCCGAAATTCCAGCCCATCATCATCAAGCCCGACGCGTCACCAGCGGACGTCGCCTTCATCGAATCGCACCGTTCGGACATTCCGGTTCTGGAAATGATCCCCGTGCAACGCAGGCGTTATTTGCCGGGCGGATTCCTTGCTCACGTTGCGGGTTACGTCGGCGAAGTCAGCGAGCAGCAGATCGAAGCGAGCAATGACAAACTTCGCCCCGGCGATTTCGCCGGAAAGACCGGTTTGGAGCGCCAGTACAACGACTTGCTGCAGGGCACCGACGGCATGCGGCGCGTGGTTGTAAACAGCGTCGGCAAAGAAGTGGAGCGTCTGTCCACGCAGGAAGCCATTTCCGGCAAACAGATTTTGCTGACTATCGACTACGATTTGCAGCAGGTCGCCGAGCAATCCTTAGGCGCGCGGCCTGGCGCCGCAGTTGCCCTGGATCCGCGTACCGGAGAAGTGCTGGCGATGGTGAGCCATCCCGCACTGGATCCCAATGATTTCGCCGTGCGCATCTCGGCGAATGACTGGAAAAGTCTCAACGAAGATCCGCATCGTCCTTTGCTCAATCGCGCCATTCAAGCGCAGCTTGCTCCGGGGTCGGTTTTCAAGATTGTGACCGCCACAGCCATGTTGGAGGACAAGAATCCTCCGGAAAGCTTCACGACCTTTTGCCCGGGCTACGCTACTTTTTACGGCCGGCAGTTCAAGTGCTGGGTATACGGGAAGAGCTCTCACGGCGTCGTGGGCCTGCACAAAGCCATCCTCGAGTCTTGTGACATCTTCTTCTACAACGTGGGAATGCGCCTCGGGATTGACCGCCTCTCCTACTACGGCACCAAGTTCGGCCTCGGACGCAAGACGGGAATCGATCTACCCTCGGAGGAGCCCGGGCTGATGCCTTCCGCGGAATGGGTCGAGCGCGTGTTTCATCGCAAGTGGTATGCCGGTGAAACGATTTCCGTATCCACTGGCCAGGGCGCTGTCATCACCACCCCGCTGCAGCTCGCGCGCATGATCGGCGGCATCGCCATGGGGGGCGTCTTTAAGCAACCCCATCTCCTGAAAGACGCGCCTAACGTGGGCGAGGAGCGGTTCGCGCTTTCCGAGCCGACCGTGGAGAAAATAACCGACGCGATGTACGGCGTTGTCAACGAAGAAGGCGGCACTGCGCGCAACGTCCGTCTCCCCGGAATCGAAGTCGCTGGCAAATCCGGAACCGCGCAAGTTATCGGTTATGCGACCAGAGAACGGTTTGGGAAACAGAAAAAATTCGAGGACAACGCCTGGTTCGTTGGCTACGCGCCGCGTCGCAACCCGGAGATTGTTGTCGCCGTGTTGGTGCAGGAAAGCGGAAAACACGGCGGCGAGGCAGCCGGCCCCGTGGTCAAAGACGTCATCAAGGCCTACTACGACAAGAAAAACAAAAAGACTCAGGGGCAGGAAACCGCAGAATCCAAGCGGCCCCCCGAATCGAGCAAAGTTCCCGTTGCTTCGGCAGTGCGGGTTCCGCGCACTGCTGGGAAGCCGGACGAAAGCGCCGCTGTCGTTCCGGTAAGCGCCAGCACGGATCCACGGCGATAAAGGACTCTATGATTCAGCCTTATGAAGTCGGGACGCAAAAGACCAGCACTCACAGCAGTAGCGGCTTGGGTCCTGGCTTTCAACCTTCAGCCTTGAACCTTCACCGTCCGCGATGAAAGACGCACCCGGAACGCGCGATTACGATTGGCTGCTCCTGGCCATTCTGGCGGCCATCTGCGCGCTTGGCGTAATCGAAATCTATTCCGCCACGCACGGCAGCTCGCTGACCGGCATGCATATGAAGCAGGTGCGCTGGCTGGTCATCGGCTTCGTCCTGATGTTTGCGCTCTCACGCCTGGACTATCATCTGATTCTCGACCAAGCCCCTGCCCTCTATCTCCTTGGCATCGCCGCGCTGGTAGCCGTGCTCCTCGTCGGGCACACCCGCTTTGGCGCCAAGCGCTGGATCAACGTCCCGGGCATCGGAGAGCTTCTTCAGGTGTCAGAATTGGTCAAATTGATTATAATCATAGTGTTGGCGCGCTTCTTTGCGGAAGTGCGCTCTGATCAGCTTGATCTGCGTGATCTGATCAAGGCAGGATTATTGGTAGGTGTTCCGCTGGTTTTGATACTCAAGCAGCCCGACTTGGGGACGGCTCTCGTGCTGATTCCCTTGCTTGTGGTTGGCGCATTTCTGGCGGGCTTGCAGTGGCAACATGCGGCGATCTTTTCCTTGGCAGGGATTTTGCTGGTGGGCGCTGTTTTCTATCCTCCCGTTAGCCGGCGAATCCTCAAGCCGTATCAGCGGGAAAGAATCACTTCTTTCCTGCACCCTGAAGAAGACGCCAAAGGCTCTGGCTATCAACTCTTGCAGTCGAAGATTGCCGTGGGCTCGGGTGGCTTCTGGGGCAAAGGGTTCAGTAATGGCAGTCAGAATCAACTGGGCTACATCCCCGTCCGGTATTCGGATTTCATCATGTCGGCGTGGGCTGAAGAACAGGGATTCAAGGGCGTGCTTTTGGCCCTCGGGTTGTATATGGCGCTTCTGTTGCGTTTAGTGCAGAATGCTCAACGCGCGAAAGATCGCGCGGGAATGTTTCTGGTCATGGGCGTCGCAGCGGCGCTTGGGTTCCATGTGCTGGTAAACGTGGCAATGGTTATCGGCGCTATGCCGGTTACCGGCATCCCGTTGCCCTTGATGAGTTACGGGGGCTCCGCCACGTTGTTTGTGTTTCTGGCGATTGGTCTGGTGATGAATGTCCGACTTCGCCGCTTCGTCAACTGATCGAGCCGCCAGTGCCGTGTGTCGTCTCCGCTTCCTCGGAGCGCACCGGAGAAGAAATTGGATTTGTTGATCCCGGCTCGGCCGGGGTCGCAAGTAAGAAGGATTTTAGAGTGAGGACAGCATCGTCCGCCGATCGCCCGGCTCGTTTCCGGCGACGGACCAGCCTCGAAAGACTGAGGAATTATCTTCTGAGTGGCCCCGACCTCGTCGGGACCGACCCCTCTGGCTTCGAACGCCAAGCCACTTCCCTACTAGTGTGGCCAACGTGCTTCCCGGCTTTGCCGGGGGCGGCTCCGATTTTTGGAAACTCCGTCGGGCACAAGCTCGCGGCGATGCGTCCTGTCGGCCCCGGCCAAGCTGGGGCTGCACAGAAGGGTGATTCCGGCCACGCCGGAATCACGCACAAGGAGTTTTCATGTCCAAAGAATTGGTTATTTCCGCGGCCTCCCACGAACGGCGAGTCGCCATTCTTGAAGAAGGCCAGTTAGTCGAAATTTACATCGAGCGCGAAAAAGAATTTGCGCTCGTCGGCAGCATCTACAAAGGAAAAGTCACCCGCGTCCTCCCCGGCATGCAGTCCGCTTTCGTGGACATTGGTCTCGACGGCGATGCTTTCCTGTACGTCAGCGACGTTTTCGAAAATCTCGAGGATTACGATCACGGGCACCCGCATGAGCACACTCAAACCTCCGTGGCGTCACTGCCCCCTGCCATTGGTTCTCCCGTGGAAGTGCTTCCCGGTGAATCTCTGGCCCGGGCCAGCGAGCACCACGAAGAAGCCCACCGTGAGGAATTCCATCGGGACGAAGCTCATTCAGTAGATGAGCAGCATGCTTCCGTCGGGGAAGCGCCCGCCGCCGAGAGCCAGCGCTTCGAGGAACATCACGATGAGGTTCAGTCCGCTCCCCTGGAAAAGCATCACGCCGAAGCGCCAGAGGAGCGCCAGCCGGATTCCAATGCGTCCGCGCCTCAGAATTTCGCGCCCCATTACAATCCCACGCAAAACTATCCTGCCCGCGGCGGTAACGACCGTCCCGGACAGAATTTTGGCCGCGGCGCCGACCGCAGTAACGATCGCGGCGGAGACCGTGGCGGGGATCGCGGTCGCGGCGGCCGTTGGGGTCGTCGTGGCGGTCGCCATCGCGGCGGACGCCCACAGAGTGGTCCCGGAGGGCGCAATCTTCCTCCCTCGAAATATGCGTCGCCCCAAGGTGGCGAATCGCGCGGATACGATAATCGCGGCGGACAGTCGCGCAGCTACGACAATCGGCGCGTGGAAGCTCCGCGCAGTTCAGTGCCTTCCGTGACCAGCGTCTCTGAGGAAGAGATCATTCTTCCGGGTGAATCGCTGGCGAAGTACCGCAACAAGCCCGTCGCCGCGCCTGCTCCGGTTCCCGTTATTGAGCATGAAAAACACGAGGAACGGCCTGCCGTCGAGGAAATTACGCCGCGCGCAGCTGCTAATTTGCCTGCCGCTGCCGCGAGCGGAGGCGTTCCTCGCCGGTTCTCTGGCGGGTTGCCCCGCTGGCTTTTGGCGGATGCCGGTGCCGAAGTAGAAGCGGCGCCTTCGGGAGAAACTGTCGATTCCGTTGAGGAAACTTCTTCTGCTAGCACGCTCTCTGAAGTTCCGCAGGAGACGGCTGTTAACCATGTGGAAGCGCCCCGGAATGACGTTGAGTTGAACGAGGATCAAGTCGCCGCGCTTGCCTCCGGTTTCGTCGAGGCCAAACACGAAGAGACGCAGGAAGAGGCGGAAGCCGATGCCGTAGTCGGCGGCGCGGAGTTCGACGAAGAAGAAGACGAAGAGCAGTCCGAAGAAGTCGAGGAAACCATCGTCACGGAAGTTTCGCAACTCTCCGAGGAAGAAGCCGAAGAAGTCGAAGCCGGCCGCGCCGCCGATCGCGCCGAATTCGCTGCGGACGTGGCTCAAGAGCACGCCGAACATGACGCCGCTCATGGCACGCACGAGCACGGCGAACAGGAACAAGTCGAACACGAGTACGTCGAGGCCGAGCACGCCGAAGAGGAAGTGCTTTCCGCGGCTCCAGGAGGATCCGTCGCGGAAATCCCGGCGGTCATCGAAGACGACGTGATTCTCCTCCCGGGCGAAACTCGTGCGCCGCGCATTGGCGGTCCCGCGGCTCACCCTGAGGATTTCCCACGCGACTCCGGGCGTATCGGCGGCAATCCGCGTTCGCGCTTCCAGCGGCCGTTCCGCAGCGGCGGACGTGACCGTGGTCGCGGAGGCCGTCCAGACGGTCGTGGTGGACATCCCGATCGCGGCGGACGCCCTGGCGGTCCTCGTTTCGAGCGCCGTGGGCCAGGTGGCCCGAGGCACAACCGCGGCTATCAGGGAGGCCATTCCGGCCCGTCGCGCCGTCCGCAGCTCATTTCGGAAATGCTGAAGGCCGGCCAGGACGTGGTCATTCAGATCGCCAAGGAGCCACTCGGCAAAAAGGGCGCGCGCATCACCAGCCACGTCGCTTTGCCTGGCCGCTTCCTCGTCTACATGCCCACGGTTCATCACACGGGCGTGTCGCGCAAAATTATCTCCGCCGAAAACCGCTCGCGTTTGCGGCGTCTGGTCAGTGAAGCTGGAAACGCCTATCCGGGTGGCTTCATCGTTCGAACCGCGGCCGGGGGCGCCACTGACGACGAGATTCGCACCGACATCGAGTTCCTCGGCAAAACCTGGAACGAAATCAAGGAGCGCAGCGAGCAGCGAAAAGCTCCCGCTCTGCTGCACCGCGACCTCAACCTCGTCGAGCGCATCCTCCGCGATTATGTCAGCGACGATTTCACCGGCATCTGGATTGACAACGAAGAGGAGTACGGCAAGATCGTCGAGTTCGTCAGTCGCTTCCAGCCGAAGCTCGTCAACAAGGTCAAGCTCTACACCAAGGAAACCCCGATCTTCGAAGAATTCGGCATCCAGCACGAACTCGACAAAGCGCTCCGCGCCAAAGTCTGGCTCAAGTCCGGCGGCTACATCGTCATCAACCACACCGAAGCGCTCGTCGCCATCGACGTCAATACCGGCAAATTTGTCGGCAAGGGCTCCACGCGCCTCGAGGACACCATCGTTAAGACCAACCTCGAAGCCGTCAAGGAGATCGTCCGCCAGATTCGCTTGCGCGACCTCGGCGGCATCATCGTCGTCGATTTCATTGACATGGAGGAGCGCCGTAACCGCGAGAAAGTTCTGTCCGCGCTGCAGCAGGCCCTCGAGGAAGACAAAGCCCCGTCAAAGGCGCTTTCCTTCAACGAGTTCGGCCTCGTTTGTATCACTCGCAAGCGCACCAAGCAGGCGCTCGAGCGCGTGCTCTGCCAGCCCTGCCCTTACTGCACCGGCTCTGGCATGGTCAAGTCCATCCCCACGCTGTGTTATGAAATCCAGGCCGAAGCGCGCAAGATGGCGACCCCGGATCACGAAGGCCCGAATCTCACCATCCGCGTGAATCCCGAAATCGCCAAGGCTCTGAAGACCCGCGAGTCCATGCTCATCGACGAACTCGAGCAAACCTCGCACAAGCACATCATCATCCAGTCCGACGCCACGTTGCACTGGGAGCAGTACGACATCTACTAACGCCTTTTGTAGCGGCGACTTTAGCTCGCCATCTTTCTGAGGGAAACGCCCGGACGCATCATCGGACCGGGCGTTTTTCTTTGCCCTTCGCATGTCCCTTTCGAGAGTGCAAACAGCTTGTAACCAAAGGCGAATCTCGCCGTAATTAAGGATAGAGAGTGGCAGATGGAGCTGTTGGAGCGTTTCGCGTCGGGCGACCTGGAAGCCTTCGAGGCGCTGTTTCGACAGCACCAGAAGGAAGTTTACGCCTGGATTGTCCGCATCGTTCGCGACACTGGAATTGCCGAGGATCTCACCGTGGAAACGTTCTGGCGCATTTACAAAGCTCGATCGCGGTTCCAACCGGAGGGCAATTTCCGCGCTTGGGCGCGTCGCATCGCTACTAACGCCGCTTTCGACCACCTGCGGCATTCGCGTCGCGAATCCGGCTTGCCCGAAGATCTCCCGTGCGCAACAGGCGCTGATCCCGCAATCCGCCGGGAGTCCCGCGAGCGCATCAGAACGGCTTTCCAGGAGCTCCCTGCAAAATACCGCCTCGTGGCAACGCTGGCCCTGATTGAAGAAGAGCCGTACAACAACATCGCCAAGGCCGCTGGCATATCCGTTGCGCTTGTCAAGGTCCGCGTGTTCCGCGCGGTTCGATTGCTGCGCAAAAAACTCAACTGTCTTGGCATGGAGGTCAACGCAAAATGAGTCGCGAAGGGAACAACAAAGAGATGAAAGATCTCCTCAAGCAAGTAATCGCGCCCGCGAGCGACACCGAACTCCGCCGCGACCTCTGGCCGCAAATGCTCCGCAAGCTGGAGGAAGCCCCCGCCCCTGAGCTCCATGTTCCCTGGTTCGATTGGGCGCTCGCTGCGATTTTGAGTGCCGTCCTTCTCTTTTTCCCCGGTTCTATCCCGGCGTTGTTGTATCACCTGTGAAGCGGGAGGCCTTATGAATCAGCACACTTATCTCCGCGCGTACATGGCGGGCATCGTGGTGCCCACAGTTTTTCTCCTCGTCGTCGCCACTGTTTTTACGATGGCCCGCTACGTTTACAACATTCCTCTTCCCGTGGAGCGTGTAATCGTTTTCCCCATGGCCTTCGTGCCCAACGCCTGGGGCCTCTGGAACGTTCTCTTCGTGGCGCTGCGCTCTCGGCTGCAACTCTCCATCGGCCTGTGGGGCGCTCTCCTGCCAATCTTGCTCGCTCCGCTTGGCATCGTTGTCGCCAGTCTGCTCAATTTTTCCGTTCCCGGCTTTGCGGCGCATGCGTTCTTCATCGCTGCGCCCGTGGGATTGCTCGTCTACTACTTCGCGTGGAAGTACCTGGTCGCGTTCCTCAATCGCGTTCAAGAGATCCCTTGAAACCGGAGCGCCAGCCTGTCCTCAAGGCCAGTGTTTGATTTGCACAAGCCCCATTTTTTCGTGGTTGCCTCGTCTCCCCAACGCCACTAAAGTGATTCCACACTGCTCCCTCCAGCCGGAGCCAAAACTACATTTCTGCACCAATTAAGGGAGGAAGTATGTGGACCAAGCAGCAAACTGCAACCGACGCGCCCGCCGCTCCGCCAGTTCAGGCCGCAACATCTCCAGTTGTTCCATTCAGCGCCCCTTCGACTCGGCTCGGCAACGCCAACGTTCGCGAAACTGCACGTCTGGGCGCTAGCCTTGCAATCAAAGGGCATATCACCGGCACCGAAGACCTGCGGATCGACGGCAAGGTCGAGGGCCCCATCTCGCTTCGTGGCCACGAACTGACCGTGGGCCCCACCGCCCAGCTCAATTCCGAAATTCAAGCCGGCGAAGTGATCGTTTATGGCAAAGTCGTTGGGAATCTCCATGCCCGCGGCCGTGTGGACATCAAGAAGGATGGCTCGATCGTTGGAGATATTTCCTCGGCGCGCATCAGCATCGAGGACGGCGCCCACTTCAAGGGCCGCATCGAAATCGACCCAACCAAGACCCAAGCAGCCGCGGATTAGTGGACGAAAGACGCCCACGTGTAGCACTGGCGCGGGCGTCTTTCTTCAAACTCCGTTCTTTAACTTCCTGAATAGCGCTGCTCTTTCCACGGATCGCCGTACGCGTGATACCCATTGCGCTCCCAAAAACCCAGCCGATCCTGATCGAGGAGCAGGAACCCGCGCACCCACTTCACGCTCTTCCACGCATACAAGTGCGGGACGATCAGCCGCAACGGACCGCCATGCTCCGCCGTCAGCGGCTCGCCATCGTGCTCAAACGCCAACAGCACATTGGGCCGCAGCAAATCCGCAAGCGGCACATTGGCCGTATACCCTTCTTCCGCCAGCACCAGCGCAAACTGCGTCTCGGGCTTCGCCTTCACCAGCTTCAGCACGTCCGTAAACAGCACGCCTTTCCAGCGATTATCCAGCCGGCTCCAGCGCGTCACGCAGTGAAAATCTGAAGTCACTTCCGTCTGCGGCAGCGCCCTAAACTCTCTCCAGGTCAGCCGCACCGGCTCTTCCACCAGCCCCGAAATCTTGAAGTCCCATTTCGCCACATCAAAATGCGGCACGCTCCCGTAGTGCAGCACCGGCCACTTCAGCGTCAGCGACTGCCCGGGCGGCAACCGCCCTTCCGCCTTGGCTTTCTTCTCTAATTCTCTTCGGTCACCATCCACGAACGATGTCATTATTCCTAGGTCCCTTCTTGACGAACGAAGGTCCGGACACACAACCGTATATCAAGAACCAACATTCTCTTGGATGCCTCAGAGAGGAGACGGTTCGCAGCGGCCATGTGCAGATAGCTAAAGACTTGAGGACAGATAGGACTAGCTGATATCGACTTCTAGGCCCCCAACCCACCCCGCCACGAGATTGTAGATGACCGCGCCAATGGCGGCGAAAATGCCACCGATGATGCCGTAACATATAGGAAAGAAAATGATCGCTCCGAATCCCATACCGAAACCAAAAAGCCTCGAACCTGGCGCCGCCGATTGGCCCAGCGATCCCAGATTGCCCACGACCATGGAAATGAACGCCATGAATATCCCTAGCACCAGTCCGAGGATGGCGTACGTGACGAGACCAATCTTGAATGCCGATCCTGGACCGACCCGCTTGAGAGTTGTCATGGGGCCTCCTCTTCCGAATGGAAGCGATGCTAGCAGAACACTCATGTAACAGCCAGCGGTAAACCCTGGCGATAAACCCTGGCAGCTTCTTTTCCAAAGTCGCCAGTCCTACATTTCCCATAGACAATGATTTCGGACGGGTGCTCCGGACGTAAGCCCTGGACGTTTCTGGTGCCCTGCCCTCGATTTTGGGGGCGGGCTTTTGACTTTGCTTTTTTCTCGCTCCTCGCCACGCTACAGAAACCGTTCAACCCGCCTACTCTGCCATGCGACCCTCAATTTCGACCATTCTCTGCAAAACACTTAACCAAACCTTACTTCAGTGCTATCCTTCCTCTATGTTTGCCAAGCCCCGCGCTGAACTCTTGTCTTCTCTTCCCGCCTTACACGTACTCCTTCTCCCGTATCCACTAACTTCCATGGAATCATATCGTTTACCGACCCCCACCCACTAACGGGGGGTGGGCTACTCTCCCCACTTTGGAACTCCACCCCCGCCTCCAAAGTCCGCACGCACGCCTGTGCTATTATCGCTGCTGCTGCCTTTCCCTCTGCGAAGAAAGCGAGCCAGGAATGACCGCGCGTATCCTCGACGGCGCCAAAATCCGCGATCAGATTTTCGCTGAGCTCAGCGACGAAGTCCGCTTGCTCACCGCCGCCGGGGTTCGCCCGGGACTCGCCGCCGTACTGGTCGGCGAAAATCCCGCCTCGCAGCTCTACGTGAAAAGCAAAATCGCGGCCTGCGAACAGCTTGGCCTCGCCAGCGCGCTCCTTACGCCGCCGGCCACGGTCAACACTCTTGACCTTCTCGCTGTTATTGAAGACCTCAATCGCGACAATGATGTTGACGGCATTCTCGTGCAGCTCCCTCTTCCCCCTCAGGTCGATACCAAGCGCATACTTGAAGCCGTCGATCCCTCCAAAGACGTGGACGGCTTTCATCCCGTCAATCTCGGCCGTCTGGTCAGTGGACGCCCCGGTCTCGTCGCCTGCACGCCTGCTGGCTGCATGGAAATTCTGCGCCGCGACGAAATTCAGATCGAGGGCGCCAACGCCGTTGTCCTCGGCCGCAGCGACATCGTCGGCAAGCCCATGGCGCTTCTTCTGATGCACGCCAACGCCACCGTCACGATTTGCCATTCCAAAACGCGCGGCCTGCCCGATGTCCTTCGCCGCGCGGATATCGTCGTCGCCGCCATGGGGAAAGCGGGCTTCGTCGAACCGGACTGGATCAAGCCCGGCGCCGCCGTAATCGACGTGGGCACCAACCGCATCACCGACGCCAAGGAAGCCGAGCGTCTCTTCCGCGATTTTCCCGATCGCCTCGAAAAATTCCGCGCCAAAGGCAGCGCTCTCGTCGGCGACGTCCATCCTGGCGCCATCCACATTGCCGGAGCGCTCACTCCCGTCCCCGGCGGCGTCGGTCCCATGACCATCACCATGCTGATGAGCAACACTGTCAAAGCCGCGCGCTTCCGCCGCGCCTCGCCAAAATTTTCCGCGACGCAATCCACGGCTTCGGCGCGATAATCGAAAAATAAATGCTCCGACTTGGCCTCACCGGCGGCATCGCCAGCGGCAAAAGCGCCGTCGCCGCCATGCTCCGCGAAATGGGCTTCGCGGTTCTGGACGCCGACGGGCTGGCCCACAAGCTCATCGAACCGGGCCAGCCCGCCTACGCTGAAGTTCTCAAGGAATTCGGACCCTCAATCGTGGATCCATCGGGCCGGGTAGACCGCGCAAAACTCGGCGCGATTGTCTTTGCGGATCAGGCGAAACTCGATCGCCTCAACGCCATCGTGCATCCGCGCGTCGCCGAAGTCGTCTTCAGCCAATTCGAGGCCTGGCGGCGCAGTGGAGTGCGCGACGCAGTTTTCGTCGAAGCCGCGCTGCTCGTCGAATCCGGCATTCACAAAAAACTCGACGGCCTGGTGGTTTGCTGGTGCACACCGGAACAGCAACTCGAACGCCTCCTCGCGCGGGGGCTCAGCGAAACCGAAGCCCGCCGCCGCATCACCGTCCAGCTTCCTGTAGAAGAAAAGTTGCGTCTCGCTACGGAAAAAATCGACTGTTCCGGCACTCTCGAAGAAACGCGGAGCCAGGTCGAAGCTCTCGCCACCAAACTCCGCTGCACCCAGACGGCGCGGTGACCTGTTTCAGAATTTTTCTTATACTATTAGCATCGAGGATCAGAAGGGACGACAGCCATGACCGCAGTAAGCACATCCCACCGGACTCGCATCATTCTCGCCGCGCTGGTGCTGATTCTCGGGGCGTTTTGGGCCGGCTCGCGATTCGGTCCTCACCAGCCCACCAGCGTCGAAGCCTTGCCTCTCGGCGGCGCAAACGCTGCGAAGTCCATCGCGCAAAGAGATGCTGCGCTGACCGACGATGAATCCATCAACGTGCGCATTTACCGGCAAGCCTCACCGGCGGTAGCGAATATACTTACCAAAGCTACCGAATATGATTTCTTTATGGATCCGGTTCCCGTGGAAGGGGCCGGCTCGGGTTTCTTGATTGATCCGCGCGGCTATATCCTTACCAACTTTCACGTTGTCGAAGGCGCCCAATCCATCGAAGTGGTGCTCGGCGATCAATCCCGCTACCCCGCAAAATTTATCGGAGCCGACCAGCGCAATGATGTCGCTCTCGTGAAAATCGAGCCCAAGGGAAAACATCTCGTCGCGCTGTCGCTGGGAGATTCGGGAACGCTCCAGGTGGGCCAAAAAGTCCTTGCGATCGGCAACCCTTTCGGTTTCCAGTCCACGCTCACGACCGGCGTTGTCAGCGCGCTTGGGCGCACGGTGCAGACCAGCCAGACCACTTTCATTGACGAAGCCATTCAAACGGATGCGGCCATCAACCGCGGCAATTCCGGCGGCCCGCTGATCAATACGCACGGCGAAGTTATCGGCATCAACTCCGCGATCTACACGCCCACGGGCACGACAGCGGGCATCGGGTTCGCCATTCCCATCAACACAGCGAAGAACATTGCCAACGATCTCATCACCGATGGCCGCGTCCATCGTGCTTTTCTCGGCGTTGAAACGCTATCAGTGAATGGTTGGCTCAGTGAAGCGCTCGATCTGCCCGTGAAAGAAGGCTTGCTTGTGGAGAGAGCCACCAAGGGCGGGCCGGCCGCGAACTCCGGAATTCGCGGCGGCGATCGCGTGGCGGCAGCTGGGATGCGCAGGATCTACATCGGTGGCGACGTCATCGTGGCAATCGACAACCAGAAAGTCGCAAGCCAGCTCGACGTCAACCTCGCCCTCAATCACAAGCGGCCCGGCGACAGCGTCACCGTGACGCTTTATCGCGGCGGCAAAAAAATGGATGTGCCGGTCAAGCTCGGCGAACGCACCGGAACCTGAACGCATTGTGGAGTCAATGGTATGCGGCGCGCATCAGTCGATCGTCATGCGCTCAGTGATTAAAATCAGCGCGAATTCTATCTCGCTCTGAATCGCTAAGCGAAAACCAGCCCTCCGCGATGTCCCGCACGCGTTCCAGCTCGCGCTGCATCTCCGCGTGCTTGGCTTCCATGACTTCGGGAGTGGCCTCGGTCGGAACATAAATTGGTGGCGCAAACAAAATCACCGTTCGCGCAAATGGTTTGGGCAGCAGAAAATGGTCCCACGTTTTCTCGAATGTTTTTCCTCGATCCACGCCAATGTGGAATACCATGATGGGGCATCCGCTTTTGCGCGCCAACATAACTGGCCCAGGCTTGGCGATGTAGCGCGGGCCGCGCGGTCCATCGATCGTAAACGCGCAATCCACGCCTTCTTCCAGACGGCGCGTCATCACAGCGAGTCCGCGCAATCCGCCGCGCGAAGAGCTGCCTTGCGCGGTGCCGAATCCCAGCCACTCAATCACTTTGCGCGTCCATTGCCCGTCAAACGCCGTGGTGTTCATCACCACGACGCCGTGATTCCGGTACCACCACACAATGGGGAGGATGATGCGGTGCCAGAACGCCCAGATACATTGCTTCTTCGCCGCGTACACACGTTCGGCGTGCTGCCAGCCGAGCACTTCGTATCGAAGCGTCGGGCCCAGCATTCGAATCACGCTGTACACCGCAGCCGCGATGAAGGGAATCTGGATCCGCCGCGACCACGGTAGTTCCGGCAGCCGCGTGTCGTAATGCAGGCTTACGGCTTCCTGCTCGGTTTTCTTGGCGGCTTCCACGCCTGCGTCCGGTGTGGTCATCTATAGGCGGCTGCTGAGCCGCAGACGTATAGTATAGGTGAGACTTTCCGGCTGCGTGGCTGGGAGAATCATGGAATGAAGGCCTTTTTCAATTCCATTCCGTGCCGGCGCCGCGCCGCGATTGCGGCAGCCTGCGGGGCCGTCGTCTGCGTTGCGCTGATCGCCGCGGCCGCTGCGCGTCCCGACCAACCGTCTTCCGACTCAGTGGGAACTATTGATGGCGAGGCCATCGCCGTCACTGGACCGACGAGCGTCGAGCTGGTCCGCGGCCAGATGAAAACTGTTCTGCACAGCGGCAACGACGTGCGCGTCAATTCTGGGGCTGCGCGGATCGATCTTGTGGAAGGCGGCCAAGTCAGCATTTGCGGTCCGGCGCACCTGTCCGTTCTCAAGTCCGGAGGCTCGCTGACCATCGCTCTCGACACCGGCACGGTTCGCGTGCACGTCGAACACGAACTCCCACTTACGATTTATACTCCGCTGATCCAGGCGCAAACCGTAGCCATCGGCAATGGGCCGCGGGACGCCCTTGTTGGATTCGACTCCTCCGGAGCCATGTGCATCCGCGCCAATCTCGGCGCCATCCGTGTGGAGCAGCAGTTGACCGGACAGAGCGTTATTATCCCGCAGACCGGCGATGTTTTCCTCTTTAACGGGCAGCTTGAGCAGTTGCGTACCAGCGCCGGCCACTGCAGCTGCGAATTACAAGTCGCAAGAGCAACTCCGCCGCCGCAGCCCGCAGCCAGCCAACCCGTGGCCGCAGAAGCATCCGCCGCAAAAGAGGAACCCATTTACCAGGTCTTTGTGCCGCCGCTGATCTTCAACGCAAGCGCCGAGGTGCAGCCGGATATCGATCCGAGCTTGATCGTTATTGTTCGACGGGTGCGCGTGCGGCCCACGCTCATTTTCCAGGGCCGCGTTGAAGGCAATGCCGTGGCCAGCGCACCAACTCCGCCGCTCGCTTCCAAACCTGCGCCCGCAGAAGACGCTGCAAACTCTCCCAAGCCTTCTGCCCCTGCAAACAACTCTTTAGTCAATCGCGTGCGTAATTTCGTCCGCAAGTTGTGGCCCAGCGGTTCGTGACCGGAATTACGACGATCAAAGACGACGGGAGTTTCGTTGCTTGCGCGGGTCTGAAAGGGAGAAGGCGACGGCTACATGCCCTCGTAGTTCGGGCCGCCGCCGCCCTCCGGAACCACCCAATCGATGATCTGATACGGGTCGGCAATGTCGCAGGTTTTGCAGTGCACGCAGTTCGCGGCATTGATTTTCAGCTTCACGCCGCCGTTCGCTTCTTTGGCCATTTCGTACACGGCCGCGGGACAAAAATACTGGCACGGATTGCCGTATTCCACGACGCATTTCGTCGCGCAGATATTGGGATCCGCAACTTTCAGATGGCACGGCTGATCTTCTTCATGCCGCGTTCCGGAGTGATAGACGTCCGTGAGGCGATCGAAGGTGAGCTTGCCATCACCTTTGAATCTTTCCGGAGCCGGGCGTCCGTTGATTTTCTTATAGGCTTCGTGACCCGCATGCGCCCGCATGGGATCGATCAATCCGCGTCCGCCGGTCATTTGCTGGAATGCGGTGTGAACAAATCCGCGGAACATTCCATGCTGGAACGATTGATGAAAATTCCGCACGTGCCATAATTCTTTTTTGATGTAGCTCTGCTCGATTTTTTTTGGGAAGGCGCTCAGAGTTTTCGAGGAAGTATCGCCCGCCTTCAGCGCATCGAAAATCGTTTCGGCGGCCAGCATCCCGCTCTTCATCGCAAGGTGAATGCCCTTTAGCCTCTGCGAATCGAGAAAACTTCCCGAGTCGCCGATAATCAGCCCGCCGTCGAGATAATTCCGCGGCATCGCGTACCAGCCGCCGTACGGCAGCGATTTTGCGCCGTAGCGCACCAGCTTCCCGCCATCGAGAAGTTTCTTGAGAAAAGGATGCGTTTTCCAAGTTTGAAACGCGGCGTGCGGATCGAACTGCGGATCCGCGTACTCCAGCGCGAGAACTAGTCCGATGGATACGCGATTGTTCGACAGCCCGTAAATCCAGCCGCCGCCGTACATATCCGTGGAAACCGGCCAGCCCAGCGTGTGCGCGACGTAGCCC
>MNEA01000098.1 GCA_001917435.1 Acidobacteria bacterium 13_2_20CM_2_57_6 | reverse complement strand
GGCCAACCGATGAACGTCATGGGAGATGGCTCGCTGGTGCAATCGTCATGGGGCCCTCCCCTTGCCACGTTGCGCGGCTTGTCATCTCCGCGAACTATCAAGGCAGGTAATTTGAGGGTGAAGGTTTCCGCCGACCCAATTGCCTTCACGATCGCATCCGAGAGGGGCGCACCAATCCACCAGATGAAGTTAGACAAGGAAACGGGTGTTCTCTCTTTCATCACCGGCAATGCGTCGTTGTTAGGACTCGGCGAGGGCGGTCCGCAATTCGACCGTCGCGGTTCCACGGATCGCATGGTTAGTGGCCAGGGCGGCTACAAGCTGCCGACGCACGGCGGGCGTGTCCCCATCCCTTGGCTCATTGGGACGTCCGGATGGGCCATGTACTTTCATCAGCCCTTTGGCACATTTGACTTCACAGGCACTGAAAGCAAGTTCCTGCCGGTAAGCCCTGACGCTGCACTTCCCCTCGACATCTTTTTCGTCGCCGCTAGTGAGCCCGCAATGATCATGGCCGAATACGCGCGCCTCACCGGTTACGCTGAGATGCCACCGCTGTGGAGCTTTGGCTATCAGCAGTCCCACCGCACACTCGCTAGCCGCGAAGAAATCATCGCCGAAGCAAAAACGTTCCGCGAAAAGAAATTGCCCTGCGACACACTCATTTATCTCGGAACTGGATTCTGTCCCTCCGGGTGGAATACGGAAAACGGTTCTTTCGACTGGAACTCCCGCGTGTTTCCCGATCCCAAGGAAATCATCGAGGAGTTGCACAAAGAACATTTCCGCACCGCGCTCCACGTCGTAATCAAGACGAACAAACTGACGGGCACGGTACACGACGCCTGCGAGCCGGGCGATGTCGACCCAGAAAAAGCGCGCTGCCACTGGGAGGCGCACCGGAAAGACTTCGCGATGGGCGTCGATGGCTGGTGGCCGGATGAAGGTGACCCTCTCGACATCGCGTCGCGTCTCGCGCGCAACCGCATGTACTGGGAGGGCCCTCAGCTCGACCGGCCTAACGAGCGGCCGTATACGTTGCACCGTAATGGCTACGCGGGGATGCAGCGTTATGCCTCCTTCTTATGGTCGGGCGATGTCTATTCCACTTGGGAAACGTTGAAGGTTCATATTCCCATCGCCATTAATACTGCGCTCTCAGGAATTCCGTATTGGGGAACGGATATTGGCGGATTCGTGCCCACGAAGGAGTTTACCGCCGAGTTTTATTTGCGCTGGTTCCAATTTGCTTCCTTCTGTCCGTTATTTCGTTCACACGGCAGGACATGGAAGCTGCGTCTCCCCTGGGGATGGAATACCGGCGATCCGGGGCCCATCGAGATCAATAACTACGGCGGCGCGGCCATCCCGGATGTGAGCCAATTGCATAATCCCGAAGTAGAACCGATCTGTCGCAAGTACCTGGAGCTCCGCTATCGCATGATGCCCTATCTGTACAGCGCCGTTCGCGAATGTACGACATCCGGGATGCCCATCCTGCGCGCGTTATGGCTCCATTACCCTGACGATCCTAAAGCCGTCGCCTGTCAGGACGAGTACTTGTGGGGTCGCGACGTACTGGTGGCTCCCGTTGTCGAGCAGGGGGCGACTTCGCGCAAAGTCTATCTTCCCCGTGGAGTTTGGTACGATTTTTGGAGCAGTGAACGCGTGCAGGGAGGAACAGAGTTCGACCGCGAGGTCAACCTCGAGACCATTCCGCTCTACGTCCGCGCTGGAACCATTTTGCCTCTTGGGCCGGTTAAACAATATGTGGCGGAGAAAGTCGGTGA
Source organism: Acidobacteria bacterium 13_2_20CM_2_57_6 (assembly GCA_001917435.1). GTDB lineage: Bacteria > Acidobacteriota > Terriglobia > Acidiferrales > UBA7541 > Acidiferrum. The sequence goes on along the minus strand of MNEA01000098.1, from coordinate 42,310 downwards.
GCCGCTCTCCCTCACGATTTATCGGGGTGCAGATGGTTCCTTCTCGCTATTCGAAGACGACGGTATTTCTTTCAACTACCACAAGGGCGAATGGATGGGAATTCAAATGGTGTGGCACGATGCTCGGCGCGTCCTGAGTCTTTCTTTGGCCAGGGGTTCGCGAATGCTGCCGCCTTCGCCGAGGAATATCGAAGTTAAGCTCGGCCAAATCACACGCGCTGTTGTCTTCGACGGAAAGTCTATCGAGGTATCGCTCTAGACAGGCGCTTGGCTCTCGAGTCAAAGGAGCGTAAGCGTGAAGCCGAGTTTTGCACCTAACGACTCAGGAAGTTTCCGGTGATCTCGAGAAGAGGTTTCTTGAAGACAGCAGGCGCACTTCTTGTCGGTTCGCGTCGAAGTTTGCGAATCGGTGCGGCGGCAAACGGCGTTAGATATGTCGACGTTGCGGGTTCCGCGGGTATCTCTTTCCTACATGACAACGCAGCATCCCCTGAAAAATACTTAATTGAAACCATGGGTTCGGGGTGCGGATGGATCGATTACGATCAGAATGGATTGCTCGACCTTTATCTTGTCAATGGAGCATCTGCGCGACCGAACACGTCGAAGCACGCGGCGCGGAGCGCCCTTTATCGTAACAACGGAGATGGCACGTTTACAGACGTCACGATAAAGGCTGGCGTCGGAGCGGAAGGTCTGTTTGGAATGGGAGTTGCCGTGGGCGACTACGACAACGATGGGTTCCCTGATCTGCTAGTTCTAGGTTACGGACGGTCGATCCTGTTTCATAACAACGGCAATGGAACCTTCACCGATGTGACTGACCGCGCCGGTGTCGGAAATATCCGGAAATGGGGCTCCAGTGCAGCGTGGTTTGATTACGACAACGATGGCTTGCTGGACTTGGTGATCGCTAACTATGTGGATTGGTCGCCGGAGCGCAACTTCTGGTGCGGAGACAAGGGGCCCGGCCTCAGAAGTTATTGCCACCCAGACGTGTATCGCGGCGAGCCGCCAACGCTCTATCACAATAACGGCGACGGCACGTTTTCCGACGTGAGCAAGCGCTCCGGAGTAGGAATCAAGCCTGGCAACGGGTTGGGTGTGGTCACCTTTGACTATGACAACGATGGGTGGCAGGACATTTTTATCGCCAACGACCACATGCCAAATTTCTTATTCCACAACAATCGCGACGGCACGTTTCGAGAGATAGGGTACTCGGCGGGCGTAGCAGTCGGCATCGATGGGCAGTTTGAAGCGGGGATGGGAACGGATGCCGCCGACACAACCGGGAGCGGCCGGTCAGACCTAATAGTTACCCATCTCGATCAACAACTCGCGCGCCTCTACCAAAACGTTGGCGAGGGGTATTTCGAGGATGCCACGTTCCGGTCAAAAATTTCGTATGCCACGTTTCACCTGAGCGGGTTCGGCACGCGCTTTATGGATTACGACAACGATGGCGCGCGCGATCTGTTCATGGCCAACGGCCACGTTTTGGACAACATTCAGCGCTACCACGCCGAGACGACGTACGCGGAACCCAAACTCATGTTCCGCAATGCCGGTCATGGTATTTTTGAGAATGTCAGCGACCAGCTTGGACCTGATTTTCTATTGCCGCGCGTCAGTCGCGGGGCGGCCATTGGAGATTTTGATAACGACGGAAATCTCGACATCCTCGTAAGCAACAATGGGCAGACTCCGCAACTTCTTCGCAACGACGGCGGCAACGCCAATGACTGGCTCCAGCTTCTTCTCATCGGCACGCGTTCGAACCGCGACGCTATTGGCGCTCGTGTGAGAGTCAGTGCTGGCGATCTGGTTCTTTACGATGAAAAAAAAGGCGGCATGAGCTATCAATCCGCGCAGGATCCGCGGCTGCATTTCGGGCTCGGCCATCGCCCCACTGTCGAAGAAGTCGAAATTAAGTGGCCCAGCGGCGAGTTGACCAAACTCACGAGCATGAAATCCAATCAGTTCCTGGCCATCGAGGAAGGCAAAGGATTGGTTCCCCGCCCTTTTCCGCGCGTTCCTGGCAGATCCACTTGAACCAGTTTCCGCTCCCGCAATAGTTTTTTCGCCTGCTTACGGTTTCTGCTCGCCACGCTTCGCACCCAACGCCCCTGGAATCGCTTTGCTGTCGCCGGGAGCTGTCCGGATTCTTTGAGCTTGCTCCTCATTCAGCTTGGCAAGGATTGTCAGCATCGCTTCCGCTTGGCCGGACCGCCCTCTCTTCCGATATGTCGCTGCGAGCAGCGAATACACCGCGGGGTTCTGCGGATTGAGCCGTCGCCCGGTTTCCAAATGTTCGATCGCCGCTTCCAGCCGTCCATCCAAGAAGTCCACACGGCCGAGCCCAATTTGCGAACTGGCGTAATTGGGCCGCATAGCGACGGATTTTTCCAGCGCGTTGCGCGCCTCTGCAAATTCGGCTTGACCTGGGCTTGCTCCGGCGCGGATCAGTGCTTCCCCTAAAATTGCCAGCAATTGATAGTCTTGTTTGCCTTCCGCGCTAGACGTTCGCGCCACACGAATCGCTTCTCGAAGGTTTCCTCCAAACAGATTCTCTTGCGCTTTCGCAAGATATCCGATCTCGGAATGCGGCGCGAGTTGCGCCGCCCGCTCGAAGTCCGTCCTCCCACCGTCAAAGTCATCGAGCGTCGAAAGCAGATAGCCTCGTTCGTAATGCAGCCGCGCGGACTCGGGAAGATGCTGGAGACCGAGTTCGATCACCCGAAGACTCTGCGCGGGCTCCTCCCGTCCCAGGAATGCATCTGCGACAAACAAATAGAGCTTTTCATCTCTAGGTGTGAACGCCGTCGCTTTCTGCAGCGCTTCGAATGCCTGGCCCGCCTGACCGTTGCCGGCGTACGCCTGTGCGAGCAAATTCTCAACGCTCGCATTATCACTTCCCCGTCGACGCAACGCGGTCAAAACCGAAATCGCCTTTTGAAATTGCCCGGTGCCGGCGTAGCAAAGCGCCAAGTTGAATTCCGCCGCGTATTCATTTGAAACGCGCCCTTGCGCTTCGACAAGATGCGCAATCGCCTCCGCAAAATGGCCGCCCAGGGTTAGCGCAATCCCCGCCCGCAGCTCGGATTCGGCCTGCGCATTCTGGTCCGTTGCGGATGGCTTCATGGTTACTGGCGGCGAATCGGGCCGCGCCTGCGCGCGCGTTAATTCGCAAGCGCCTGCGATGAAAAAAATCCCTGCAATCGTCGCCCACCGGATTCCTTGCGGCATGAATCTTATTCCGTGCATCTGTAATTCTTATTTCCAGCTACCTTCGCCCTCCACAATTGTAATGTAACGATCGATCGGAAGATTCGCGAATCGCTCCGTCTTTCCGCTTGGATTCGGCCACTTCACTTCCATCCAGTCAATCTTGGTCCGTTGGCCCAGCCCCAGAACGATACGGGGATCATGGGCAGAGAGGTAGCTTCCCCCGCCCACTTTCCAGTGATGGTGCAGAAGGTCGCCGGACTGATAAACCACCTTTGTTCCTATGGCGTCTATATTTGCTTTGCGGCCGATCAACCGCAAACCGAGCCAGTGATTCCGCCGGCCAGCGTTGTTCCGCAGCAGTAGAGGCGCTCCGTCATTCTGCGTGACCAACACGTCAACCGAGCCATCGTTATCGAAGTCACCGAGGGCCATGCCGCGCGCCGCCAAATTCTTTGAAAAAACGGATCCACTCTCGACGCTCACATTCTTAAGGCCCGACCCACTGTTCCGAATCAAAAGCATTGGCTCCCGGTAAGTCACATCCTCCATTCGCTTCTCCACCATGGTGTCGGGATGCCCGTTGCAAAGCAGCAAGTCCAGGTTGCCGTCGTTGTCATAGTCGAAAAACTTCAGTCCCCAGCCGCTGAGGCGGCTCGTCAAGGCATCGATGCCGGTGCGAATCGATACATCAGCAAACGTTTCATCTTTGCTGTTGTGAAAGAGCGCGAAGGACTCGTGATCCACATTGGCGACGAATAAATCGAGCCAGCCATCCTGGTCATAGTCCGCTGCATCGACTCCCATCCCCGATCGCGCCAGCCCAAATGAGTTGTATCCCACGCCTCCCAGCGAACCAATCTCCTCGAACCGGCCCTTGCCACGGTTGGCGAACAGAAAATTCGCAACCGTATCGTTGCCCACGAAAAGGTCTATCCATCCATCGTTATTGATGTCCGCCGCCACCACCCCCCAAGCTTTCGCGGCAGGTCCGGCGATCCCGGATTCCTTGCTGACGTCGGTGAATGTACCGTCGCCGTTGTTGTGGAACAGCCAACAAGGCATCGGCTTGTAGGGAGTCGGCTTGCAGTACCACCGCGTGTTGGTTGGTCCGTAACCGCAGAAAATGTTCTTGGATTTGTCAAAGTCTGCGAACCGGCAGACGAATAGGTCCAGCCGCCCATCGTTGTCGTAATCGAACCACACGGCGCTTGTGCCCCAGCCCTGTGCCGCGACCCCGGCCTTCGCGGTAACATCGGTGAACGTGCCGTCCCCATTATTATGATAGAGGATGCTGTGGGGATACTGCGTCACGTAGAGATCTGGCCAGCCATCGCCGTCGTAGTCACCGACGGCAACACCCATACCGTAGGCATCCGCCGGCACGCCGGCTTTCTTCGTCACGTCCGTGAATGTGCCGTCGCGGTTGTTGCGATAGAGTGCGTTGCGGAGCGAAGCAGCCGGTTTATAGAAATCGCACGGTCCGCTGTTCACCAGGTAGATATCCATCCAGCCATCATTGTCGTAGTCCAGGAACGCGCATCCGGCGCCTACAGTTTCCGGCAGATACATTTCCGGAGACTGTCCGCTTACGTGAACCCAGGAGATACCGCTGGTGGAGGGCGGAACTTCTTCAAACGCGGCAACGGAATCCTTAGCTATTGCGGCGGCCGCTACGGTTTTTGTGCGCCCGAGCGCAGCGCTCATCCCAGACCACCCAAGAATCTGAAGCATGCGCCGCCGAGAAATCATGTGACTCCATCGCATTTGCCCGCCTGGTTTGCGTATGCAGTGAAGCGCCGCACGCCTCTGCTATGGCCGGACCCCGCCTGGATTCTTCTCGGAGATTTGCTGTTGAATGGCCATCTCGCGCACGGCGTCGTCTTTGCGCCCCGTCCGTGCATACGCTATGGAAAGCTGGTAGTGGCCGGCGGCATCCCCTGGCAGCATCTTCACGTAGCGTTCCAGAGGAGCAACCGCTTCCGAAAAGCGTTCGGCCGAATTCAGGGACATGCCCAGGGCGAGATACGCCTCGGCAAATCCCGAATCCAATTTTGCCGCGTCCGTGAAGCGCGGAATTGCTTGACCCCAGTCTCCACTGCGCCGCGCAATCTCTCCCAGCCAGAAGGTCGCTGCTGCGTTGCGCGGATCAATTTTCAGCTCCGCTTCAAATTCTTTTCTTGCCTCTTCGGTGTTCGCCGCAGACTCGGTCTTCGACAGTGCCACGCGCCCCAATCGGAAATGAATCCCCGGCAAGTTCGGGTTCTGCTCCAGAATCTTTCGATATTCATTTCCGGCGGCGTCCCAGTTCTCGTGCGACTCGAGGGATTCCGCCTCAAGTTCGCGGGCCTGGTAGGAAGTAGGAGCGAGGTCCGCCATTTCCTGAGCCGCGCGCGTGGCAAGCTGCGAGAAATAGTGCGTCATCATGTAGAGGACTTCAGGGTCTTTCGGAAAGTCGCGCTTGAGGATCCACAGTGCGTTGACGGCCGTTTGCCCCTGATCGAGCCCCATGGCGCAACGCGCCGTCGCCATCGCCACGCGGTATTCCACTTGTTTGTCCAATGCTTGCGACAGCGACTTCTTCAGCACCGGCAGGGCTTCCTGGCAGCCTCCGTTTGCAGCTAGATCAATGGCATGCTCGGCCGAAGTAGAAACCGCCGCTGCTGGCGACAATTTCAGGGGAACCTGGGCGAAGAGGGGTGCGGCCGTGAGAATTGCTCCCAACAGACCGGCAGAGCCAAGACAAAGTCCCTTAGACATGAAGACGCATCACCATAAGGCTGCGAAAGGAATAAATTATATCGCGATCCGAAATCAGAGAACTGCATTTCCCCAGAAGCTGCCCGAACTGATCCTTACCGCTTTTTTTTGGGGACTGCCGCCCGGGCGCTTACCGTGTTGATGCCACCAAGATAAGTCCTTTTGAATCTGTCGTTTATGAAATGCATATTCCATGGGCCCTTTGTTTTCATATGTGAAATGCCCGGGGGTGTGTACCCCGGTGTGTACCCCCGGCTCTTTTGGGAGAGCTAGAGCGACACCTTGCGCGGAGAGCGCGAATCAAGGAACGAAAGACTACGGAGGCATCCATGGCAATCCCCGGGGTGTGGGGGATAATCTCGCCCAATGAATGCCTCCGCAAGGTCAGCTGGAAGCTGGCCTGTCCGGGTTAAAATTCAATGTTGGCCCGGAACCCGATCTGGCGTTCCCCTTGTGCCAACAATCCATTCTGAAAAGTTCTAATCACGTTGACCCTTCCGAAGTTCGAGCTTCGGATATTGCCGTTGACGGCGCCCCATACCGGGTGGTTCCACACGTTCTCGAATTCCGTCTGTAAACTGAAGCGCAGATTCTCCCGGATGCGGACGGTCTTGGTAATGGCCATGTCCTGGAAAAACTCATGCGGACTATGGATAAACGGATTACCAGACGATGTCCCGGCAACTGTGTTGGATGAAAGGAGAGGCTTGTACTTCGCCGGATCAAGTCCATACGCATAGGTTTTCCCTGGAGCGGCGGTTACTCCGACCGCATTCTGCAGTTGCGAAACCGTGACGCCTGTCAAGACGACGCCGCCATCGCCCAGATCGAACCCGCCTGGTCCGTCACCAAAGGGAGTCGAGGCGGGACCATTGGTGGTGCGGAATCCGCCGATCAATTGCGAAGGTAGGCCGGTCTGGTAAGTCAAAATGGTTCCAATACTCCAGCCTCCCACTACCCTGTCCACGACTCCGCCGCGGTTGGCCATGGCCTTACCCTTGCCGAAGGGCAAGTCGTAGGTGCCGTTGGCATGGAAGACGTGCCGGATATCAAACAGCGTGGGGCCGTAACTTTGGCGCAGGTTACGCATGGTAAAGAGCCGGAATGCTCCGGTCCACGTGTTCCCCGGCTGGACTCCCAACGTATGGCTCCAGGTGTAGTTGGCGTCGAATTGCATGCCGTGCCAATGTCTCTGCCGCCAATCCACTTGGAGGGCGTGGTAGTCGCCAAAGCCCGGATCGGTTAGGTAACCGGTCGCCTTGCCCGCATTGTACGGGTTCGCTTGGAAGAAGTTAATCGGATAGCCGTGCCCAGGATTCGCTGCTCCATTGAGGGCGCAAGGTGAGAAATTCGCGCTTCCAATCAAGTTGCAGAGATAGGTCGATGACCCTGCCAAGTCGCTTGCGAAGTCCCCCGCCCGCCCGTTATTCAGATAATTGGCAAACGTTCCGTTGGAGAACCCTGCCGGATCCAATCCGCCCGGGTTTGTGAAGGCGGCTGTAAGAATCGGTAATGGAGACTGTCCAGGCAATCCCTGATTTTGGAAGCTAGGATTCGCCGCACAACTGGCGTTCGCCATGCAGGCTGTCAGGTTCTGCTGTGCCAACTTGAATTCAGACAGAAATCCGTTTTCGAAGATATTTACTTCGTTCGGATTCAGCTTCACCCACTGGTGAACGCTGCGGTTTCCCTGGTATCGGATTTCGATGACGTTGCTCTGGCCGATTTCACGCTGAATGCCCAGGTTCCAGGACTCCACGTAGGGCTGGCGAATGTTGGGATCGATGCCGTTCACTCCTGTCCAGTAGCCGAAAAAGGTTTCATTGGACTCGGGAATAACATTTTGATAAGTCGCAGGGCTTAGCGTGTACGGCGCCGGCTGTCCCATGCCCAACTCATAACTTCCGGCATAGTATCCTCCTGTCGCCGGGAGCGGCGCGCCGGGAGTGACCGGACTCAAATTGAAAGCTTGATAAAACGCATAGCCGGAGTTCGACGCCGAGTTCCAGAAGAACTGGTAGGGTTCGGTGAACCGTCGCAGCGCGAAGCCGGCGCGAACCACAGTCTTGCCCCCCTTGAACATCTTCCCCATGAGTCCGTCTGAATAAGTCGGATTCCAAGCAAGGCCTATCGAAGGCTGCGGGCTGACATTCCATGGCTTGTACACATGGATTCTCCCTACGTAGCTTGGGTTTAGGCCCGCCGGATCGCTGGTTAGAGTTCCTGGCTTAAAGATGTTGTTAACTCCCGAAGGCCCCCAGATCCCGACTGGGTCGGCGCTGTGGTAGGCGCCCGTCAGGTCATGGTCGTCACCCGTGAAATCCCAGCGAAGCCCCAGGTTCACGGTGAGATCCGACTTTACGCGCCAAGCATCCTCAACGAACATGCCCCAAGCCGATTGGAGTTCGTTGAGGTTATAACCACTCACATTCGTGCTGTACTTTCCCGTCTTGATATCATACGGGAAGCCTGCGCCACCCGGACTAACGCCGCTGATCCTGCCTCTTAGCACCGAGTACAGGTCTTCCGCGTTGGACCGATCCGTCGCCGAGGCGTTGGGAAAATGGCTCGCAAAGTAGTTTTCAATCGCCGTCGTCGCCGGATCATCGGTGACCAGGCCGATGGCGTCAAAGGGGAAGCCCGCCGGCGCGTTGTTGTAATGGTCTTGCTCGCGATAGTAAGAAAACCCGAAGTTCACCAAATGCTTGTGGAGCTGCCATGAAACATTGTCCGCCGCATTCACAAGCGGATAGTAGGTCTGGATCGGAAGGTTGTTGAAGACCTGGCCGGAGGTACCCACCGAACTTGGCCAGTCGATCTCCGGCAGTTTGAGATATCCATTGCTCGCGTCGTAACTGTACTTCGCAAGATTGAATAGGTACCCGCCCCGGAACTGGTTAACGATGGTCGGCTTGATGGTCCAGTCAAAGCCGAGCGCTGCGGTAAAGTACTCAAATTTATTTGACGCTCCATAGGTCTTGAAGGCGGCTCCTGGGAAAGGCGGTGGCCCAGCGCCGGGCTGGTTCCACTTCGTCATATTCCACGATACATACATCCGCAGGTTGTCCTTGATGTTGTAATCGACGCGCACGGTCGGGAGCCAGTACGTGATCGGAGACTGCACCGGGAAGACGATGTTGTCTATGTAGGGCAAGGCTGTTGGTGTGACCGTCCCCCCGCTTAGCGAGCCGTTGATGGCGCTGAATAGGCCCGTGGTCACCGCATTTGGCGAGGAAGGCAGACCTGCGGGCCCCGCAACATCCGTAAACAGATTGATTGTGTGCGTTCCGTTCGCGTCGGACCAGGTGAAGTTACCCGCCTGCGCCGCCTGGGTCGGAAAATTTGTGCCGCCTGTGGAATTGTAAGCAGTCGACGCGCTCGTGCTATAAGAGCCGGGCTGCTTGGACATCGCAAAAGTCCCGAAGAAAAACAACTTGTTCTTGATCGCCGCTCCGCCGATGCTGCCGCCAAAGTCATTTAAGTGGAACTTAGGCTTCGGCGTACCGCCGGCGTCATTCACCCAGCTATTCGCGTTCAATGCGGAATTCCGGTGGTCTTCAAAAAGGCGCCCGTGGAACGTGTTGCTTCCGCGGCGAGTCACGAAATTGACCTGGAAATTCGACTGCCCAAACCCCGCGTTCGTGTTGAGCTGGTCGGTCTCGACGGTCATCTCCTGCATGTCTTCGATGCGCGCCTCGACAAGAGGCTGAGAAGCGCCGCCGAACTTCATGCGGCTGGTTGTCGCGATTACACCGTCGATGTTATTTCCCGTCGCGGCCAGCGGCATCCCATTCCAGGTCGTTTGGCCTCCGTTGCTAACGGCGCCGGGAACGATGCGGGACAATTGCGAAATGTCGCGGCCTATAACGGGCAGTTCCTCGATCTGCCCCAAATCAATCTCGCCGGTGATCGCGTTCGAAGTTCTCTCGACCACGGGCGCTTGCTCGACAACCTTGACCTCCGCGGCCTGCGTTCCCACGGTGAGCGAAACATTGATGTCCGTGGTGCGTGTGGCTTGCACGGACACCGATTCAAAAACTTGGTCTTGAAAGCCGCCCTTGCTCACCATCAGTTTGTAGGTCCCAATGGACAAGCTCACAAACGAGTACACCCCGCCAGAATCCGTAACTGCGGTCCGGACATTGTTCGACGCCAGATCTTCCAGTTTCAGATTGGCGCCCGGAACAACCGCTCCGCTCTGGTCGAGAACTTTGACTGCAATGGTCCCTTGAGACGCTATCTGCCCCCAGGCACTAGGGGCGATGAAGAGGACAACCAAAAGAAACAACCCAGGAATCCGGCACACAAATTCGCGAACACCCCGTTTAACCGCCATCACACCCTCCTGATACGGAGTTATGTATAAATTATACAGAACTACTCCGTTGAGGCCTTTTACTCCTTGTCTCGAAGGCTTGTCAAGCATTATTTGCAAGCGCTTGCATTTTCCAGCCCCCACACTGCACTTCCTCGCTTGTTCAATCGGAATATAATGGCGAATCATGCTACGAGGTCGAGCACATGGGCCTTCTCAGGTCAGCCCTGCCCTGGTAATGATGGTTGCCGCTCTCGTTTGCGGGACCGCTGGGGAATTGCTGGGCGCCCAGGCAGAGCGGAAGATGTCGGAGGGGAGCTCCTCGTCAGCCCGCATCGAGCAGGGTGTAGATCTTGCTTCGAAGGGCAAATGCCCCGAAGCGCTCGCAATTTTGAGAAAATCCATCCCCGCTCCCGTCGATAAGCAGCTTCGCTATAGGGCCGCGATGGCCAGCGCGCAATGTGGAATGAGTGTCGACCAGGCTGATGTCGTCGTCGAATCACTCCTCTTGCTGAACCGCGAGTTTCCCGACGATTCCAAGGTGCTCTACATTACTTCACGCTATTACTCCGAACTGGCCAATCGTGCCGCCCGGAAACTCACTGTGAAGGCTCCCTCCTCTGCCGAAGCACAGGTGCTCATGGCAGAGGCCTATCAGGCGCGGGGGGATTTCGAAAGTGCGACAGCGAAATACCGCAGGATTCTGGAGCAGTACCCAAAGCAGCCCGGTGTTCATTACCAACTCGGCCAAATCATTCTCGCCAAAATGCCGGCCGCTACCGAGGAAGCCAAGAGAGAATTCGAGGCCGAGCTGCAAGTCAATGCAAACTCACCCGCAGCAGAGTACATGCTTGGAGATCTTGCTTCGAGGGCGATGAAGAATGATGAGGCCATCCCGCATTTTTCCCGGGCCACGGAACTTGACGTGAGTCTGGCGCAGCCCTATCTTGGGCTCGGTGTGGCGCTCAACGCCGTGGGAAGGTTTACGGACGCGATCGACGCTCTCAAAAAATATGTCCGGCTAACCCCCGCGGACCCAGCGGGATATTATCAACTTGCTATCGCCTATTCACGGATTGGAAACAAACAGGAAGCGGATAAGCAAAGGACTCTTCAACTGGATGCCGAGGAAAAGTTGAAACTGCATTCGGCACCCACCCAAGGCGCGCCGCAGCCGCGCTAAAGGCTGAGGGATTTAACGAACAATCGCATCTCGTCAATGCTGATTGAGCAACTCACTCCTGTGCGCGAACTTCTTGCTTACGTGCCGCCTAGTTCCACTTCCCTTCCCCTTCTACAACCGTTATGTACCGGTCGATGGGCAAATCCTTCAACCGTTCTGAAGTGCCGCTGGGCTGTGGCCATTTCACTTCGACCCAATCGATTTTGGTTCGCGGCCCAAGTCCCAGCACGATTCGTGGATCGTGGTAGGAGAGATAGCTACCGCCACCAACCTTGAATTGGTGGCGCTCAAGGTCGCCGGCGCGATATGTTATTTTGGCGCCCACCGCATCCCGGTTGCATTTTCGTCCAACCAGGTGAATCCCGAGCCAGTGGTTGCGCCGCCCTGCGTTATTCCGCAATAAGATGGGAGCGTCATTGCTCACCGAGACTAGCGCATCCACCGATCCGTCGTTGTTGAAGTCGCCGATCGCCAGACCGCGGCCGGCAATCCGCTTCGAGAAGACGGGGCCACTCTGTTTGCTCACATCTTCAAACCCTCGGCCCGTGTTGCGGTACAGCATCATGGGCTCGGCATAGGTCACGCCGGGAATCATCTTGTCGACGTTCAGTTCGGGGTGGCCGTTAGAGAGAAGCAGGTCGGAGTTCCCGTCATTGTCGTAGTCGAGGAATTTCTGGCCCATACCGCTCAACAATAACGTCCCAGAGGCGATTCCAAAAGCCGGTGCGACATCGGTGAAGGTTTCGTCCCGGTTGTTGTGATAGAGCGAAAACATCTCGTGGTCGATATTCGCAACGAACAGGTCCATCCATCCGTCCTGATCGTAATCGCAGGCATCCACTCCCATCCCCGAGCGTGCGCGACCGAGGGGATTGTAGCCGACGCCGGAAAGCGCTCCGATTTCATCGAACCGGCCATTCCCTCGATTGACGAACAGAAAATTAGGAACCGTATCGTTGCCGACGAAGATGTCCATCCACCCGTCATTGTTGATGTCCGCGGCAACCACTCCCCATCCTTTCCCCAGCGATCGGGCGATACCGGAAGCCTTGCTGACGTCGGTGAAAGTCCCGTCCCCGTTATTGTGAAAGAGCCAACAAGGCATGGGCTTGTAAAAGCCCGGGTGGCAGTACCACCTCTCGCCGGATAGCTTGTTGCCGCACCAGATGGTCTTGTCGAGTTGTGCGAACTGGAGCACGAACAAATCCAGCCGCCCGTCGTTGTCATAGTCAAACCAGACCGCACTGGTGCTCCAACCGGGCGCAGACACTCCGGCTTTGGCAGTCACGTCCGTAAACGTGCCATCCCTATTGTTGTGGTAGAGGATGCCCTGCGCATATTGAGTCACGTAGAGGTCGGGAAATCCGTCGTTGTCGTAGTCACCCACTGCCACGCCCATGCCGTAGGCGTTTCCGGTCACACCGGCTTTTTCCGTTACATCCGTAAACGTTCCATCCCGGTCGTTGCGGTACAGGGCGTTTCGCAGACGCTGCTGCGGCGTATAGAAGTCACACTTGCCGCTGTTCACGAGGTAGATGTCCATCCAGCCGTCGTTGTCGTAGTCGAGGAAGGCACAACCCGCGCCGTCTGTTTCCGGCAAGTACTTCGAGGGCGAGAGCCCCGCGGTATGCACCCAGCGGATGCCGCTTGCCGAAGGTGGAATCTCCTCGAAGTCGGGCAAAGCCCTGGGTTCGGAAGGCAGCGCAGCTTGGAGCGGACCCGGGACGGCCCTCGCCATCAAGCTGTACGTTGTTCCTCGCCCCACCATGCTGAGGAAGCGTCTGCGAGAAAGATAATTTCGCCATTCCTTCTGAAGTCTGCCAATCAAACCGGCCCCCTTGGAGCCTCGTCCCAATTCTCGAGTGTTATCAGCGCATTCTCCACAAGTTACTTGCGGCCGGTCGTTGCCGACGGTGCGGGTTGAGAAGGGGCGGAAGAGAGTTTTTCGGCGTTGAAATCCGCGACACCAATCTGAATCACCGTGTCTCGCGACGATTTGTTCTCCGGCTTTTGCGTCCACACTCCGTACACGCGTCCGTTCAAAGCGGCAATTCCGTTGTAATCGCCCATGAAGACTCCTTGCGCGTCAAACGGTTGGTCCATCCAGGCAAAGTTCTGATAGGTACGCCCACCGTCACTGGATCTGGCCAGAGTGACCGTCTGTTGCCTGTTCTTCGGGTCGCCGCGACGGTCGTAGAAGACGACGTACACCGCACCATCTCTCGGATCAACAGTCATCCATTGAAAAAACTGATCCGCGCCGTCGTGCGCGGGGTCATTGTTGACGCGAACGGCTGGACTCCACGTTTCGCCGTAATCCGCGGACCTCGAGCAGAATACGTCCACATCGCCATTGCGGTAATCGCTCCACGTCACGTACAGCCAGGCGCTCTTCGCGCCGCCACGCGGGTCGATGGCAATTTGTGCAAATCCATTGGCCCGCGACACGGCTTGCAGCGTAAACATCGTGGGGGCCGTGTCAATAATATTTCGCGTATGAGAAAAGGTCACACCGCCATCGTGAGAAGTGGTGAAAACGACGTGACTGCCGTCCGTCCACACCGCGTACAGAGTGCTATCTGGCCCGACGGCACCGGCAAATCCCTCAATGGCTCCGTTATCGTCGCGCGGAAGTCCGCGAATGTTGTCGATCTCCACAGGCTTGGACCAAGTCCTTCCGTGATCCGTGGAGCGAACAAATAGAAGTTGCGAGTCAATCAACGTCCATCGCGTCCACCCGATGTAAAGGTTTCCGGCATGAGGTCCGGGTCCTGTATCAGCGACGATGTAGGGCTTGTCTTCCCACGGAACCGCGGATTCATTGGGCTGCTCCGTCGCGGCGACATCCTGTGACTCCCAGGTGGCGCCCCCGTCCAGCGAACGGCGAACGTAAATGCCGTTGCGCGACGAGTTATGACCCCAATAATTAAAAGTGCCCAGCTTGTCGAAGGCGATGTAACAGATGTAGGCCCGTCCTTCATTATCATAGGTGACCGAGACATCCCCAGAAACGCGATAGTTTGGCGGCTCGATTCCATTTGCGAGTTGCCAATGGCGTCCAGCATCGGTGGAATAAGCGATATGAGCGTTGTCCTGAAAAGCAGCAACAACTTGCTGAGGATTCCCGGGATTCACAGCGATCGAAGGTTCGGTGAAGAAGCCCGGTTTGGGTGTCACATTGCTGACTTCCGCTTTTGGCGCTTTTGGAAGCCCCTGGGAAGACGCACTGTCACTGATCAAGACCGCAATCGCGCTGAGCATCCCAAATCTCAGGATCACTTGCTTCATCGGGAACCTGCCGGAGATGCTTCCCGGTCCTCGTGGATTTCAAAGTTGCCGGGTGGGGTCACGCCGAGAAGGTTTCGAACGAAATAATCCCATCGCCGCCTCACTAGGTACAAATTGCCGCCTTCTCCGTGATACATGTTTGGAACGATGAGCATGTCGAAGTCCTTGTTAGCCTTCATGAGAGCATCGGCAAACCGCATGGTCTCGACGACGTGCACGTTATCGTCGACGTCACCATGCTCGATCAGCAGATGTCCCTGGAGGCGGTCCGCCATCGTGACGTTGGACTGCTCGGCGTAGTCGGGACCTACGGGAAATCCTTGGTAGAGTTCATTCCACCAGGCCTTGTCTAGTCTTGCATCGTGATCTCCGGAGATCGCAATACCGACTTTGTAGAAATCAGGAAATGCCAGCATGGCATGGGCGGCGCCGTAGGCACCGGCGGAGGTACCAAAAATTCCAACCCGTGTCGCGTCCATGTACGAATATCGGGCAGCCATTTGCTGGATCATGGCTACATGGTCTTCAAACGCGCCGCCCAGATTTCGATACGAGAACTCATGGAAAGCACGAGAGCGTCCGGTCGTGCCTCGTCCGTCGACCATCACTACAATGAAGCCGAGCTCCGCGACTGACTGCAAGCCACGCAGCGCTGCCCCAAATGTCTTTGGAACGAAGAACGCCTGGGGGCCGGTATAAACCATTTCGATGATGGGGTACTTCTTTGTGGCATCGAAGTTTGATGGGCGCCAGATGAGTCCATAAAGATCCGTCGCGCCATCCTTGGCTTTGCCTTGAAATGCCTCAGGAAACTTCCAGTTCTCTTTGAGCAGTTCGCTCGCGTCGGTTTGCTCAAGGACACGAATTTGCGAGCCGTCTTTCACGCTTCGCAGAATTACTTCCCCGGGAAGATCAGGCCGTGAGGAATTATCGACGAAACAAAAATGGTCAGGCGATAGGCTCACTGTGTGATTGGCATTCGACGGAGTCAGCGCCGTCACGTTGTTCCCGTCGAGGCCGATACTGTATAGGTGTGTTTGATAGGGATCTTCACCCTTCTCGCGTCCGTTCGCCAGAAAATAAACGCGCCGTGATTTCTCGTCGACGGCGACGATACTGCGGACAACCCACGGGCCCCGGGTCACCTGGTTTTTCAGAGCACCTGTCTTCTGGTCGTAAAGGTATAAATGATTCCAGCCGTCCCGCTCTGAGGACCAAAGGATTTCTTCCGAGACGTGAAGAAATCGGAAGAAGGTCTCTCCTGGATCGACGTAGTGATCGGACTTTTCTCGAACGACAACCTTTTGTTCCCCTGTTTCAGAATCTACGGTTCGCAGCTCAATGGCCTTTTCCCCACGCTCCTCGGCCTCGTAGTAGATGGTCTTATTGTCGGGAAACCACTCGAAACCCGGCCCGCCCTGAAACTGGACCTCCAAGGATGGGGTTTTCACATCGATGCGCCTGCCTTTCTGAACATCAAAAATGACTGGATCGGCTTTGGGCAAGACCTCTCCGGGCAAGGGATAGACGACAGAGAATGCCTTGGGCCGAAGCTGCCCCGGTGGAACGAACTGCAAGTTTGTAAACCGCCCTGCATTTCGCGTGTCCATCCGGTAGGTAACCAGCTTGGAGGAATCCGGCGACCAGAAAACTGCAGGCCGCTGCTTCACATCCTGGGTCCCTTGCGCAACCATCGGCCGCAGCGACGGAATTGGCGTTGCGTAATCCCAAGATTCCTCGCCATCCCGGGTCAGGCGTACGATCTCTCCGGTGGCCGCGTAACGGAGATACAAGTCGTGTTCCTTCACATAGGCGACCCATTCCTTGTTTGGCGACGCTTCTTCATATTGCCCAGCTAACGGTTCCGGGCCCCTTTTGCACTCATAGTTTTCGAGCTGGCACGTCCACGGAGTTCCTTCGACTTGAAATGAGACGGACTTCGCATCCTTTGCATAATCAAAGGTGTCGAACGGAAGCTCAGTTGGCTGATAATCGCGTTTCGTAGCTTTCGAAAGAGAAACGGCTAACCGAGCGTGATCAAATGCGGGGCCTGACGTATTACGCTCTCGGTCGACCAGGATAAAGTCCGTCCCCTTAGTGCCAGCTTTGCGATACCAAAAGCGACTCTTCTCGGCGATCCAGTGGGGAATGACTTCAGCAATATAAACACGATGCCGCAGGTTCCCAGGCAAGAATTGCTGAGCACGCTGGTAGTCCTCGCGCGTTCCCTGCGCCGGACAGATTGGCACTGAAAGGCAAACGAGCACTGCGACGACGGCCAAAGTCCTGCACCAGGATGTCATCTCTTGTTCCCACCTTTCACGATTTGCGGGTTTTGGAAAGATAAAGTTGCATTGCCCTATGGCCTTCCTCTGTTATGGGGGTTGCTATTGGGGCGACTGAGTAGCAGAGTTCGCAGCCGTTATTGGAGTTATGCGGCGTTGGAGTAGAGCTCGATTAAACTCTGGAACATCCTTGTCGAGTAAAGTTTGCACGTCACTCTCGGCAGCGGTGAGGTCCTTTTCAAGCATCTGAAGCAGGGTCATGGCCGTGTCTGTCGGACCGTATCCGACGCCTCCGGCGACGTCCCCGCCGCCCGCACCCACTTCAGCGTTCAACCAAATCAGATTGAGATAAATTTTGTCTGCCGAGGAATAATACTTATCGTCGCTTAAAGCTTCGGCGCGCGAAATGAATTTGTATTCGACATCCTGCATTTTCTGGTCCATCGTTTTGAGGGAGCTGAGTAATTCTGCGTTCGGATTTGCTTTATCTTGGTCATCGGGTGGTTCGATCGTGCTTCCTTCGTCCGTTTTGGGGCCGGGATGCTGCTCTCCTTCGCTTCGCAGCATCCCCTGGACTACCCCGATCTGCTTGCGCATCCATTCGATCCGGTTCACGGACTGGGCGGTCCTGCTAATGTCATCGCGGATCCGCATTTGCATCTTAAAAGAGGCTTCCAGTTCGGTATCGCTTGCAGAAACTTTCGGGTCTTTCAGGATGGTTAGAGGCTGGGTGTAAGTTTGGTTGTCGATCGTTAAGCGAATCGTATATTTTCCTGGAAGTGCAACCGGCCCGACTTCCGCTTCCTTGATGCCCCAATGAAGGACTGGTCTGGCATCTGTTCCCCTAAACCGCGGCTCTTCCCAGATGTGCGGGTTCTCAGCCGGCACAGTGCGCAACGCAACAAGCTTGGGTGGTTCATAGCGGAGGTCCCATTCGGCTCGATTCATTCCTACATGGCGTGGCCCACTGAGTTTTCGAACCACGGCACCTTGGGCATCGAGGATCTCAATAACTGGAGGTGCCTTTGGCGCCGACTTCAACGAATACGTTATTAGGGCGCGTCCACCGGGAGAGAGAGCAAAGGTGTCGCGCGGCTCAAACAGACGGACCGGTGTATCCGATACTTTCTGCGCCATCTGCTCGAGAGGTGTGATGTCATCCAGAATGTAGAGCCCCCGGCCGTAGGTGGAGATGACTAGGTCGTGGAATTGCTTCTGTACGACGGCCCACGTCACCGGCGCGTGCGGTAACTCGCCACCTAGAATGGTCCAGTGAGTTCCGTCGTCGAGCGAATAATAAATTTCATTTCCAGTGCCTACAAACAACAAACCCTTCACGTTAGGGTCTTCCGCAACGCTTCGAACGTACGACAATGGATGCTTGGGCAAGCCTCCTACAATCGGTTTCCAGGTCTTCCCAAAATCGGTGGTTTTGTAAATGTAAGGATCGCGGTTGTCAACCAGGTGGAAATCGACGCTGACGTAGGCAGTTCCCGGATCGAAATGCGATGGCTCGATGCTGGTAACCGTGCCCCATGGCGGCATGCCCCCAATGTTCTTCGTGACGTTCGTCCAATTAGCACCCGCATCCTTCGTGTACCAGATCTGCCCATCATTAGTCCCGGCCCAAATGAGACCCTGCTGCAACTGGGAAGGAGCAATTGCGAATACGACTTCACCGTAGAATTGGCCTAAATTGTCACCCACGATTCCGCCCGACGACACGATATGAGAGGGATCTTGCGTAGATAGATCTGGACTTATGACCGACCAACTCTGCCCTCCATTGCTCGTCTTGAAGATGACCTGGCAACCGTAATAAACGGAGTTGTGATCGAATGGATCGATGGCCAGCGGAGGGGTCCAGTGGCAACGGTACTTCAATTCGTTCGGAGGCGAATCTAAGGTATGAATCCAAGGACTGACGGATCGCGCCCGCTTGATCCTGGCGTCCCAGCGAGTGACTTCGTTCGCATAACAACTGGACCAAACAATGTTCGGGTCCTGGGGGTCAGGAAGGGTAAAGCCTGATTCGCAGCCGCCCATTCGACGTTCCCAACCGATTTCGATAGGGCCGCCGCCCAACGGTAAGCTGGGACCGCGCATGTTCGGTCCATCTTGCATGTTGCTGTAGACGTAGTACGGCACCTGATTGTCCACGGCGACGTGATACATCTGTCCGATCGGCAGCGTCACGTGATGAAATCCCCGCCCGTGAACCGTGGTAATACTCAACCCTGCGTCGTCGGTGATCACGAAACGATCAGGATTCAGCGGGTCAATCCAGATGTCGTGATTGTCGCCACCCCACGGCACTTCCTTGAATGTTTCACCGCCATCCAAGGATTCGAGAAAACTGCTGTTGGCCACGTAGATTTCGTTATCGTTTCCGGTAGAGACGGCGATTCGAATGTAGTAACCGGCACGTCCTATTAGCTGCCGCTGGTAATTTACGGTATGCCAATGCTCCCCACCGTCGTCTGATCTCCACAGCGAGCCTTGGTCCTTCGTCTGGATCAACGCAAAGAAGCGGTTCGAATTCGTAGGGGCAATCGCGACGTCTATCTTCCCCACTGGAGGCTTCGACAATCCGCGCCCCTCGAGTTTGGTCCATTTCGTACCGCCGTCCTTGGACATGTAGATCGCACTGCCAGGTCCTCCGCTGAATTCTCCCCAGGTGTGCATTTCGAGTTGCCACATGCCCGCTAGCAGAATCCGTGGATTGTGCGGATCCATCGCGAGGCCGGAGCATCCCGTGTTTTCATCGGCAAAGAGCACGCGCTCCCAGTGTTGTCCCCGGTCTGCGGTCCGGTAGACGCCTCGCTCTTGTTGCGGTCCCGTGGCACGCCCCAGGGCGCAAACAAATGCAATGTCTGGATTCGTCGGATGAATGAGAATCCTCCCGATTCTCCCCGTCTCATCGAGACCAACATGATTCCATGATTTTCCGGAATCTGTGGATAAATAGACGCCGTTCCCCATGACATCGCTGTCGCGAATCGCCCAGGCTTCCCCCGTCCCGGCCCAGACCATGGATGGATCGGAAGGAGCAACCGCAATCGCTCCAATCGCTGCGGCTGGCTGTTTATCGAAGATTGGTTCCCAGTTGTTACCTCCGTCAGCCGACTTCCAGACTCCGCCGGATGCAGCTCCCGCATAATAGGTGCTTGCGTCCCCTGGCACTCCTGCCACGGAGGCGATTCGATTCCCAACGCGCGGCCCAAGAAACCTAAACCGAAAAGTTTCTTGGTCTTTGGGTGCGGCGTTTGGGCCCTGGGCATAGGCGCTCAGTCCCGCGGTCCATATTCCCAAAGCCAGAATTCCGATCTTCAGGCAAAGAAGGAGAAAACGCATTTTTGGGCCCCTCCCTGCAACAGCCACCTGCAAGAGTCAGGAACGGTGGCGGTTAGCGCGAGTCAAAATAAGGTTTGTGCACCGGCAGAATTATGTATATTGTATGCAAGACGGCTCGTCAACCGTTTTCGCTTATACTGATCGCCGTTTTACTGTGCTGCGCGCCGTCTACTTTGATTCGGTCGTTTCTTTTACTTAGTGGGACGTACAGTACGAGCGCTATCCCCTGTATCATGATGTTTGTGGATTTTGACCCAAACATGGAGACGCTCACCCCAAAACAATCGGCACCAATCCCTCGGCAATCCCTTTCTGCTGCTGTTGTCGAGAGACTCACAGAAAAAATCCTCAGTGGCGAATTGCGCGAAGGAGAACAACTTCGGCAGGACGCCATTGCCACTGAATTTCAGATCAGTCGTATTCCTGTGCGCGAGGCTCTCAGCCATCTGGCGGCTGAAGGACTCATTACCATTGTGGCGAATCGAGGCGCGGTTGTTTCGGCTCTTTCTCCAAGCGAGATCATGGAGTTGTTCGAAACGCGCGCGGTCCTGGAGTGCTACATGCTGCGCTGCGCGATCCCTAACATGAAGGAAGATGAGTTCAAGCGCGCTGAAGACATCCTTCGCCAGTACGAACAATCTCTTGAGAATGATTCGGAGGTAAAGTCCTGGGGCCGGTGGAACTGGAGTTTCCATTCTGCACTCTATGCACCGGCCAATCGCCCGGTGATGCTTTCGTTTTTGAAGAAGCTGAACATTAACTGTGACCGATACACTCGTCTCCACCTGGTATTCACGCGTGATTTACACCGTGCCGGCCAAGCGCACCGCGAACTTCTCGATGTCTGCAAGACAAAAGATCCCGAATTAGCCTCTGCCGCTCTGTGGAAACACATTACCGACGCCGGCGAATACTTGAAGGAATTCATCAAGCGCCATCGCGAGCAGCACCCTTGAACGGCCGAGAGTGCCCTAGTTCGTTCCTCGCAGTGACCACAAGTTACGTCCTTGGACCGCGGCCACTCATTGTCTGCCAGACGATGTCAAAGCAGCTGAGATACCGAGCGAGACTGCCGATCTCCCCGCAGCTTTCGACCCGCGCTCGACTTCGGGAGCCGCCCCGGATATCGATGGTCACACCTTGATTTCTGAATTCAAAATTGATGCGACGATGTGGAAAGTATACGAAGACCTCCGGACTCGCGAGGGAGTGATCACGTTTGTCTCTTCCAAGGATGGCGTGCGCATACTGCGGAAGAGCGCAGAGGCTTCCTTCCCGGAGACCGAACCAGCCTATCTTGGATTGAACTTGAAGGACATCGGTATAACGGGTGCGGATCTTTTGGCAGAGCGCCTTCTTGCGAGCGGGGGTGACCCCGATCCTAGGATGGTGCGGTCGGCTGCTCCGCCTCTCGGATCGTCGTCACCAGAGCGCTCGGGTTGGAGGCTGCCCTGGGACACGATTGTGGGGACGAGAGAATGTTTTGACACGATGCCGGTGTTCCCCGCGGGCAGCACGAGAACTTATCATCCCGTGCAGTACTTCCCCGAACTGACAAACCAAGCGGCCCGAAAACGATTCGATGGACTCATCGGCGGCTGGATGCCTGCAGTGCGAAAGGTGGTGACCGTCTCCGAAACCGCTTACGACGAAATCGTGGTGTTCGGCGACGTGCAGGCGCGCGACAAATTCATCGTCCAGACATGGCATCGCACAGCGCGTGTTGAGAATGGCAAAATCACAAGAGTCGTTTACGGCCACACCTACCCAGGTTTCCCTCCGCGCCGTGAGGACCCAAGCCCCGAACAGTTCTACCGCGCGCTCGTAGCGTTTACGGGTTACTGGGAGAAGTTGTTAAGCGATTTCTCAGCGGCTTCCGTACCCGAATATGACTGGATCGACATGTCTAAACATGCGTTTGCGAAAGAGCTCATGGTACGGCCTGGCGGTGTTTATCCGAAATATGGGGCCGTCGACCGCGATTACTACGGCTCCGAGTATGACGGATTCCAGGATATCTTCACGATGAGTGTTTACGCGAATCTCGAATGGGGGCGCTTCGAGATGGCGCGCACAGTGATTGACAACTTCTTCAGCGATTTCGTGGACGCCACAGGCGTGAACAACATGCGTGGGCCGGAGATCGCACAATTCGGCCTTACCCTTTCGCTGCTGGCACGATATTTCAACTATACGGAAGACGATGCCTTGTTGCTGCGACATCGTGACAAAATCGCAGCGACGGCGGCTTTGCTTGTGGACCTTCATGAGGAAAGCCTGCGCTTGCCGCAGGACGATCCCGGCTACGGATTGATCCACGGCTGGAGCGAATCGGATTCTTGCCTGGCCCCGAAACCCATGACTTGGTGGCTGCCGTACTTCGCGAACAACGCATACTCGGCTAGAGGGCTCAGAGATATCGCCCGAGCATGGAGCAAAGTTAGCCGATCGAAGCGCTCGGCAGCGATGGAGAAAATGGCCGTCGATTGGATGGCGCGAAGCAAGGTACTTCAGGATGCACTGGTGGCAAGCATGGAAAAGAACGTACGGAAGGACATGCATCCACCTTACATAGGGCCTTTCCCGGGAACTACGCTGACATTTTGGGAATCGATGCAGAAGGAAAGGCCGAGCCCGCAACAGTGGGCGCACCGCGCCTATGCCGAGCTGCTGCAGGCCGATATGCTGCCCACCAGCCTTGCCAACGTGGTGATCGACTGCATGCGCGCATACGGCGCCACAACGCTTGGAGTCGTTGCCAACGTAGAGCGGCCGCATCCGGAGGGCCGCGACATTCTAGGTTTCATTTCATACGGCTATGCACAGATGCTGCTGCGGCTGGACCGCGTTGAAGAGTACCTGCTGTTCCTCTACTCGCACCGTTACCACGATCACACTCGAGGGAGTTGGACTGCAGGTGAAGTGGCCGGCATTAGTGGAGACACCGCGCTGTTTTGCATCCCCGCGCAGCAAACCATTCCGCTGTTGATTCGCTGGATGCTGGTTCTCGAAGACTCCGATGAAGAGAAGCTGTACCTGGCAAAAGGAGTTCCGCGTGATTGGGTGGCCAGCGGGAAGGAAATTCGAATCGACGGGGCACCGACGCGCTGGGGCAGAATTAGTTTCAAACTGGTGGCCCTGCCTGCAGAGAAAAGAGTCGTTGCTAGCGTGCAGCTATCCCGCCTGGGTTCGCCCAACGAGGTGCACTTGAAACTGCGGTTGCCCCTACAAAACAAATTACTGAAAGTCAGAATCAACGGACGGGTTGCGAACCTTCGTGGTCCGCGCAATGACACGGTGCTTATCCAAACACAGAACGAGAGTCGATTCGAGGTTGTTGGCGAGTTCAGCTGAGTTGAACCAAAATTAAGAGGGTGTTTGAAATCGACTGCCTATAAGACCCGTAACATTGTTCGGTGGCGCCGCTGCAATGGAAATCCGAAATGCGCTCCACTTCGATCCTACGCCGCGAACACGTTTCGGATCATGAACCATAAGTTCGCCGGGCGTTCTGCCAGCCTGCGCACGAACCACGGATACCAGTAGCTGCCGTAAGCGACTAGCACAATGGAGGTGCAACCCTCTCTGGCCAGACGCTCCTGTTCGGCACGTTGGATGCCGTAGAGCATCTGGATTTCAAAGTCTCTTTTCGCAAACCCTTCGGCAGCAGCAAACCTGTCCAGCCGACGTATCAGCACCACGTCATGCGTGCCGAAAGCGGCGCGCACGCAGGAATTTGCTTTCTTGGCCTGCAGCATCCGCTTACCAAGCTCGAAATAGTTTTCGTCGACGTCCTGTTTGCGCGGAAACGCAATCTCCGGCGGCTCGTTGTATGCCCCTTTCACCAATCGGATCGAGGGCCGCATCGGCAGAAGTCGTGCCAGGTCCTCTGCTGTCCGATGGAGATATGCTTGCAGGCATACACCAACGTTCGAATGCTCGACGAGGGCGCGGCGATACAGATCCAGGGTCGGGTCCACATAATTGCTGGCTTCCATGTCCACCCAGACGATGGATTCCTTTCGCGCGCGCTCAACGATGAGCTTTAAGTGTTGGAAGCAGAGGTCCGGCGAAAGGTCCAAACCGAGTTGTGTCAGCTTCACGGAAATTTCCGCCTGCAAACCTCTTTCCCGGATGCGGTCCAAAACTTCGAGATAGTGTTGCGTAACTTGTTGAGCCTCAGAGCGATCTTGGATATTTTCGCCCAGATGCGTGAAGACCGTTCCAATCTTCTTCCCACGCAAGACCTGCGCAGAGCCCAGCGCATCCTCGAGCGTTTCGCCGGGCATGAACCTGGAGACCGTGCGCCTGACAAACGGATAGTGTGCCGCGCGATCACGTAACCACTCATTTTGAGATGCTGCGAGCAACATCGAACGCATGAGACTCATAAGTTCATCGCCTCTTCGCCTTGGAATCGAATCCGCTGCGGCGCCGCTTCGCTCGAAACCAATGGAAATTGAGATTTGCGAAGGGATTGTGCCCGGGTGGTGGGTACGGTAGAAAGCCAGGCAGCGACGAGCATCGTCGGGACCAAGCGCACGGGAGCCCTCCATAGAACACCTAAAGTAAGCGCTTGCAATGCAGCGCTCTGGATATATTATACACTCTGAAAAGATAGCTCAAGGTGCCTATAGGGCCACTCTTCGCAGTCGGAAGCGCTTACAGCCAGGATTTCTCGCTAGTCGTTAAAAGGTTTAAGAAACGAAGCCGAAGGATACTGACGTGAACCCGGACCATGGCACCGTTCGATGGACGCGCACCAGCCAAGTGCGGCTTGCGTTTCTCTGTGTCACTGCAGTCACGACTTGGCTCGTAGGAGCCCCAGGACGACAGAAGCATGACCCTCCCACACCCGGGCCAATGCTTGGGGAGGGGTACATCGATCTGGATACCCCCGCGTTTTCACTCCGGCTGGTACGATCATCCCAGACAGTCGCCGCGCTCAAGCCGAAAGGGGCGGGTGATTTCGACTTTACCCCAGGAGATTTGCTGGTGGCTCGGTCCAGAGACGGCTACTACCATCTGGGGGACATCGACTTGCGCCTACGGACGGGAGACTCGGGCGAGTGGAAAAGCTATTCGACGGCGCTAGCGCGCACGCCCTTGAAGTCACTGCCAACCACGGAACAGATCCTGGCTGCCGCGGACCTGGCACCGACACTTCCGGCAGAAATTCCGTTGCAGATCACGCGAACCTGGGAACTCGAGGAAGGCAAGCTCGTTTTGCGCTTCACGCTGAAGAATAGGACAACTCAGAGAGTGCAGATTGGCGCCCTGGGCATCCCCATGATATTTAACAATGTCTTGAATGAGCGCTCGCTGGAACAGGCCCACGCGGTTTGTTCATTCTACGATCCTTACATCGGCCGGGACGCGGGATATCTGCAGGTGACTCGCTTGAGTGGGCACGGGCCGGTATTGCTGGTGCTTCCCGCCGGCAACACGCCGTTCGAAGCCTACAACCCCATCCTCGGTGCACGTCGTTCCGCAGGCCCTGCTATTTTCCATGACTTGACGCCGCGAGGCATAACTTTCGAAGGGTTCTACGAGTGGATGGTGCACAGCGCGGCGTATGCGGAGAATGAATGGAAGAATGTGAAACCGTGGAATCCCCCCACGCTGGCAACACTGGCGCCGGCCGAATCGAAGGTCTACGGGGTGGAGTTCGTAACGGGAGACGCGATTCGAGACATCGAGAAGACTCTTACCGAGAATATGCGACCTGTGGCTGTTGGGGCACCTGGTTATGTGCTGCCAATGAACATCGAAGCTCGCCTGTTTTTGAAGTATCCCAAAGCGGTGAAGTCCATGACCGTGGAACCGGGCGGTGCGATTACCGTCAAGAAGGGAGTGAATACGTCAGGCGGATGGAAAGACTATACAGTGCAAGGAAAGCTTTGGGGACGCGCGCGCCTGACTGTCAGCTACCAGGACGGACTGGTACAAACAATTCATTACTTTGTGACCAAGCCCGAATGGCAAGCCCTGACTGACATGGGCCACTTCCTAACGACGAAGCAGTGGTTCACCGATCCAAATGATCCATTCCATCGCAGCCCCTCGATCATGAGCTTTGACCGCGAAACCAACGAAATTGTGATGCAGGACAGCCGGGCTTGGATTGCCGGACTTGGCGACGAAGGAGGCGGCGGCTCATGGGTGGCAACGATCATGAAACAGCTGGGGCTGCCGAATAAGGAAGAGCTCAGCAAGTTTCAGCAGTTTGTGGACGGCGTCTTGTGGGGCGGCTTGCAATACAAGGATGGCCCGAAGAAATTTGGCGTTCGCAAGAGCCTTTTTTATTACCAGCCTGATCAAATGCCCGCGGGCTTTTACCGAAAGGATTTTGATTGGACCACCTGGACAAGCTGGAACAAAGCTCACGCGGAACTTGTCGACCGCTCTTTCAACTATCTCCACGTCGTCGCTGCTGATTGGGTTCTGTACCGGCTGGCGCGCAATTACGAAGGGTTGGTCACGAATCATCCGTGGGAGTGGTACCTAACGAACGCGTATGAAACATCCGTCGCGATGGTCAAGCTCGCACCAAACTACGCGGTATTTGGTCAGATGGAAGGAGATATTTTCCTTGAAGTAATGGCAGACCTCCGGCGCGAAGGAATGAATTCGCAAGCAGACGACCTGGAAGCGAAGATGCGCACACGAGCTAATCGCTGGAAGGAGGAAGCGTATCCGTTCGGAAGCGAGATGCCGTGGGATTCCACGGGGCAGGAAGAAGTCTATGCGTGGATGAAGTATTTTGGCTTCCAGGAAAAAGCGGACGTGACGCTGAATGCCATCCTTGCCTACGATCCGACAATTCCGCACTGGGGATACAACGGCAGTGCGCGGCGCTATTGGGACTTTGTTTTTGCGGGCAAGCTTCGGCAGATTGAACGCCAGTTGCACCACTACGGCTCGAGCCTGAACGCGATTCCGGTGCTGGCGGAATTTCGCGAGCACCCGGATGATTTCTATTTGTTGCGAGTGGGATACGGGGGCACGATGGGGACAATTTCGGACATTGACCAGGATGGGTTTCTGGCGCCAGCGTTTCACGCGTTCCCTGACCTTTTGAGACCGGATGCGCTTTCCGGAGACGACGGGCCGAACCTATTCGGGCACGCGTGGAACACGGCCACCTACGTTGTTCATCATCCAGAATTTGGTTGGCTGGCGTTCGGCGGAAATACTCGCGTTGAGGGCGACACCGTAAAGGTTAAGCCGCTCGACTCGTTCAGGATTCGCGTGTACGTTGCATCGGCAGGCGTCTGGTTGACGCTGGACGCCGGAAAATTCGATGAGATTGAAGTTCACCCGCGCACCGGCGCAATACGCGTTGGGTTGTCGCCAGCGACGGAATATTTGCGAGAGGCACGCTTGCGGGTGGAACAGCCCGCCAAGGTTGGTAGCTCCCCAACCTACAAACCCGCTACGCAACTGAGACAAGAACGGGGAGCCTACGTGGTGCCGATTGGTCAGGCGACGACTTGGGTGGACTTGATCCCCAGTCCGTAGATTTGGAAAGTGGGTCGGGGCATCGAAAGAAAATGTTGCAACAGAATGTGTTACGAATCCGCAGCATGAATCCTGGAGGCGTTATGAGCAAGCGTTTTTCGGTTTTTCTTCTAGCAGCCATGCTATTGGCAGCTCCCGCCAACGGACAACAGTCAAACCCTGCAAAAACCTCTGAGCAGAAACTGGTTAAAGCTCGGCCTTTGCCACTGAGCAGTGTCCGCTTGCTCGCTGGGCCTCTTAAGAATGCTCAAGATTTGGATGCCAAATACCTGCTTGCATTGGAACCTGATCGAATGCTGTCGTATCTCCGGCAGCGCGCCGGGTTGCAGTCAAAAGCTAACGGCTACGGTGGTTGGGACGGAGGGGGAAGGCAGCTGACAGGCCACATTGCCGGACACTATCTCTCTGCCGTCAGTATCATGTGGGCGGCGACCGCTGATGCCCGGTTTAAGGAACGCGCCGACTATATCGTCAAAGAGCTAGCGGAGATTCAGAACGCGCAGAAAGACGGCTACCTAGGCGCACTGATGGACGACCAGGGAGTTGACGGGAAAATTCGGTTCCAAGATTTAGCGAATGGAACCATTAAATCGGGCGGTTTTGACCTAAATGGGTTGTGGTCACCCTGGTACGTCGAGCACAAAATCTTTGCCGGCCTTCGGGACGCGTACCGTTACACAGGGAACACCCAGGCACTGGAAGTCGAGATCAAATTCGCCGAATGGGCCGAGGGGATTTTGTCCAAACTCGACGACGAGCACATCCAGAGGATGCTGGCCACGGAATTCGGCGGGATGAACGAAGTAACTGCCGACCTCTACGCTGATACGGGTGATCCACGCTGGCTGCAGCTTTCAAGCAAATTCGAACACCGGGCTATCCTCGATCCACTGGCGGCGCGGCAGGATATTCTGGGCGGCAAGCACGGCAACACCCAGGTGCCCAAGCTTCTGGGCTCATTGATGAGATATGTTTACACGGGAGATGAAACGGACCACAAAGCTGCCACGTTTTTCTGGGATCAAGTAGCATGGCATCACAGCTTTGCGACTGGAGGACATGGAAAGAACGAGTACTTCGGCCCCCCAGACAAACTGAACGACATGGTCGACGGCCGCACCGCGGAAACCTGCAACGTCTATAACATGATCAAAATGTCTCGCGAACTCTTTTCGATCGATCCCAAGATTCGCTACGTAGACTTCCACGAGCGCGCGCTTTTCAATCACATCCTGGCGTCCCAAGACCCCGATGACGGCAGAGTGTGCTACATGGTGCCCGTTGGCCGCGGAGTGCAACACGAATATCAGGACAAGCTTAAGGATTTCACGTGCTGCGTGGGCACTGGCATGGAGAGTCATGCGCTGCACGGCTATGGCATCTACTACGAATCTAAGGAAAAACTTTGGGTCGGCTTATTTGTGCCTTCGACCGCGAACTGGGAGGCCGAGGGAGTCAAGGTGGAGATGAACACAGGCTTCCCAGTCGGAGAATCGGCGATGCTGAAATTCTCTCTGAATTCTCCAAAGAAATTCACATTGGCCCTGCGACGGCCGTTTTGGGCGGGGAGAGGCTTCCGCGTTAAGGTGAACGGCCAGGCCATAAAAGATCTCCCACAACCTGATTCCTACGCACAAATTTCGCGCACGTGGAAGAATGGGGACAAGGTGGATGTGGTGCTGCCGAAGCAGTTGCGGACTGAGCCCTTGCCCGATAACCCAAATCGTCTTGCGGTGATGTGGGGCCCGCTTGTGCTAGCAGGCGATGTTGGGCCGGAGCAACCAACTTCGCGAGAAAGGGATGCCCGCCCAGCTGCACCCGTTTTCGTGACCAATGCGCGGCGTGTCGAGGACTGGCTCAAGCCCGTCGCCGGAAAGCCCGGCACTTTTCGCACATCGGGCGTCGGGCTGAGTGCGGACATCACTTTTGCCCCGTTCTACCAGGTACCGCGCCGGCGATATGCAATCTATTGGGATGTCTATACCGCCGCCGAGTGGCAGAAGAAATCCGCGGCCTATGCTGCAGAGCAGGAAAAACAGAAAAGGCTTGAAGCGGCTACAGTGGCCTTCTTGCAGCCCGGCCAGATGCAGACGGAACGAGATTTCAATCAACAGGGAGAAGAAAGTTCCCCTGTTCAACTGGAAGGACGTTATGGACGGCGAGGGACAAAATGGTTTTCTTTTGACCTGCCCGTGGAGAGCTCACATCCGCTGACTTTGGTTGTTACGCACACCAACAACGCACGGCGTGAGAGTTCCTTTGACGTACTGGTAGACGGAACGAAAGTTGGTGAGCAAACGGTGGAAAGGCGCAGTCCGGAAAAGGATGTGCGTTTTTTTGACGTCGAATATGCGATACCAGCAGAAGTCCTCCGTGACAAGCAAAGAGTGACAGTTCGATTTGAAGCGAAGAATGGAAGCGAGATCCCCGGTGTTTTCGGTATTCGCGTGATTCGCGCGGACGCGCAACCCTGACGCGACGACCAACCAGATGTGCCTAAATTGGCCTCCGGCTCGCCAGAGCCCAGTAAAGTCAATTAGTTTTGATTCAAGAAGTTAGAAAGAAACAGTGGTGAACCGGGGAGGACCCGAACCTCCAACCCGCTGCCACCGCTCCCAATGCTAAGTTGTTCTCGTCTAGCTTGTTCTCGCGTCTGGAGTGCTGGGTTTTCGATGGTGTTCGTCGCTTAATGTTCCCTTTGTGTTCTCTCGTCTGCGGGCGCACCGAGCCGTGCCCGTCGCATAATAGCTGGTCCGAGCCGCACTCAGATTGTTGGTCAAGCATAGAGCGCAACTGGCTGATGCGCTTCATCCCGTCAAGATAGGTGCGGTTCAATTCGCGATCCGCCGCAGCGTTACCGCTCCACGTCACCGTTCACGCGCTCCGCTGGCGTTCGCCAGGGCCCGCCGCGCCTCTTCATTTCCCGGGTCGTAGTTCAGAATTTTCTTTAGAGTTTCGGCAGCAGACTGACCATCAAGGGAGGCCGAGTAAAGATCTGCCAATCCGAAGTATGCAGGTGTGTAGTAGGGGTCGGATTCGATGGCTTCGTTGTAAAGTTGCATTGCCGCCGCGACGTTTCCCTCTCGAAACCGAAGTTTCGCCAGGCGCGTTCGCACTTCAACGGATTTGGACCCGCGGTCAATCGCCTTTTGCAGCACCTGAGACGCCTCTGCTGGCGACTCAGGGCGAGCCAGGAAGAGAACTAGCCCGTAAGCGGCCTGAACGTCTGTATCGTTTGGAAGTTCCTGGGCCGCCTGTTCTAAGAGCTCGAAGCCCTTCTGCCGAAATGTTGGGTAGACCTGGCTCGCTTCATAGTAGGCCAGTGCAAGCGTCCGCAGGTCCGGTTTTGCGTCCGGTTCTTGGGGAGGTTTTGTGCGGTACATCAAATTGCCTGTGGATTCTCCCGCGGCGGCGGCCAGGGGAGGATTTTCCGTGGGGATTCGGAGGATGCGATGGTCCGTCAAAGCAGAGTGACTTATGTTGACCACGGACTTTTTCGGCATGTGGCAGTGAACACAGTTGTCCGGCGGTAGAGTTGTCTGCCTTCGCGCTGCAGGCAAGCGGCAGCTTTTCACCGTATGGCATGTCAGGCATTTCCTGCGAAAATATGCGGCTGCCTCGGCGCCATGCAATTGAACGTGCGGGTCATGACAGGTGATGCAATACAAGTGGGAGTTGGTCCTAGTCCAGCAACGGCTCATCTCAAGCTGCTCTTGATGACTTAGCGCCTTGAGGCCGTCCATCTTCGGCGACAAGGGGGCGCTGAAGACGGAAACCACACTGTCAAGTGGCGTCCCAGGACGAAAGTCCAAATAGGTCTTGCCAGGCCGCAGGACCTGTGCATCTCCACCAAAATGGCATTGATTGCAAACGTCATTGCGGATTTGCGGCGGTAGCCGAGATGGATTGACGATCGAAAAATCAGTGGGGCTTCTGAGCGGAGCGTTTTCTCGGCGTTCGCGCACATGGATTTCCCCCGGCCCGTGGCACCTTTCGCAACCCACGGCCAAAAAGCGGAAGGGAGGGTTCTGATACCGGTTTCGCGTGCCAGCGATGGGCTGTGGGAGCCCAGAGTGGCAGGAAACGCATAGATTCCCCGCGGGGCGCGTGAACCCGCGAAATTGCCCGGCTTCATAACCGGGTGACAGATCCCACCCGCGAATTCCTGAATAGTAGGAGATCGGCGAGAGAAACAGCGCGTCGCCCTTGATGATCAGGTAGCTTCGCCCCACGTCTCCTGAACCCACAATGAAGGCGATTTCGTGCTTCTCTGAGTATTCTGGTTTGCCGTTCACATCCTGTCTTGATTCTGCGTGAAACATCTTTCCATCAACTACACTGACGGTGAACATGCGCCCCAGCCTCTTGTTCGACAGCGTCACGCGCTTGGTAAACTCCGGCCAATTGCCTGGACTGGGAATGGAAAGGGATCTCCCCATGCCGGTGTTTTTGAAATCTTTGTACTGTGGTTCGTGACACTCTTGGCAGGCTTCGTCGCCCACGTAGGCGACACCGGGCCGCGCATTCAAGTATTCCCCGGAAGTTGTGCCCTCTAGCGTGGTTCTGCGAAGGCCCATGGCCAAGCATGCGAAAGAAAAAGTAAGAAGGAAGACGGGGACCGTTCTGAGCCATTTCCTAGTTCTTGTCGCGAATCTAGCCGCCAGTGCCACGGTCACTGAGGGTCCTCATTTGCCAATGTCAACGTTGTTCGTGCGCGGAGGAGCAGTTTTCACGAGGCCTTGGCCGTACTGAATGGTTAGAAAGTTGTTGGCTGTCACATCTTTGACCGCTTCGACTTTGCCGTCAGGCCAGTGGACCTCGATCAGATCCACGCGGGTGCGGCGCCCCAGTCCGAAGTGCAGGCGCAGGTCGCTCGAGGAGAGATAGCTTTCGCCGCTTCGAACCTCGTCCCATTGCACTAAATCGCCGGCGACTACCTTGACCCGCGCCCCCAGCGCGTCGGGATTCTTTCCCGTGCCAAGCAATTTAATCGTGATCCAATTGTTGTGGTCGCCGCCGTGATTGCGCAGCACGGTGGGCTTGCCGTCAAGATTGTTGATGACGACATCGATATGGCCGTCATTGAAGAGATCACCAAAAGCTGCGCCGCGGCTGACCCGCGGCACCATGAGAGCCTCGCCGGTCTGTGCTGCCACTTCCGTGAAAGTCCCGTCGCCGTTGTTGTGGAAAAGCAAGATCCGCTGCGCGTACTTAGACCCCACATCGATGTTGTCCACCTGTGGATAGACGTGGCCATTTACCACCATCAGGTCGGGCCAACCGTCGTTGTCGTAGTCGAAAAACGCAGTTCCCCACCCCACCCATGGTCCCCGCACCTTGGCAATGCCTGAAGCAAAGGAGACGTCAGTGAAAAACAGTGGCTTGTCGTGGCGGTAGAGCGTGTCGTATTCATCCACGAAATTGCTTACAAAGAATGCCACTCGCCCGGTATGAAGATAGTCGGCGACGGCGACGCCCATCGAGCCCTGTTCGTTACCATCTTCCCCGACTGCAGTACCTGTCAGATAGCCGATTTCCTCAAACGTGCCGTCGTGCTTGTTGTGGTAGAGAAAGTTCGGGCCGCTATCATTGGCTACGTAGATGTCCTGCCAACCGTCGCCATCTACGTCAGTCCATACCACGCCTAGGCCATAGCGGCCGTCGGGGTCACTCACGCCCGCCTTTTGCGTTACGTTCGTGAAGGTGCCGTCGCCGTTGTTGCGGAAGAGAGAGTCGCCGGCACCGGGTAGACCGCGCGGGCCGCACTGCACGGGCACGCCTCGATATTCGCAAAACTTCCCTTTGCCGAACTTCGGAAGGTCACTGAGTTTGAAATCGACGTAGTTGGCGACGAACAGGTCTGGCGCGCCGTCGTTATCGAAATCACCGAGGGCCGCGCCGGTGGACCAACGGGGGTCGTCCACACCTGCCTTGTCCGTAATGTCGGTAAACGTGCCATTACCATTGTTGTGATAGAGGTGGTTGTGGCCGAGGCAGGTGACGTACAGATCTTCCCACCCGTCGCCGTCGAAATCGCCAGCTAGAACGCCCATGGCCCATCCTGGATAGCCCACGCGTTCGTGAAGTAGATGTCCAGGCAGCCATCTTTGTCGTAGTCAAACAGCGCGACACCACCACTCATCGACTCGACGATATATTTCTTGTCCGGCGCCGAAATGTGTTTGAAACGAATGCCAGCCGCGTCGGTGATATCCACGAAGTGTGAGGTCGGCAGTGCTTGAGACGGTCCGAGCAATGAAGCGACGCCGGCGTAAGAGACAAGCGCGAATATGAGCACACCCAAGAACAGCAGTTTCATCTTATGGCCTCGGCTGTCCGCCCCTCACTCCCGAAGGGAGTCGCTGGCTGAGTTTGATTCGCTCGTCGGATTTCTTTTGCGCTTCCTGGTATAACCGAAGCTCGCTCCGGGCGCGCTCCGACTCACCGAGCCTGGCGTAAACCTGGCTCAACTGATAGTGCACTTTCGGTTCGTCAGGATCGAGGTGAGCGGCGGCTTCGAATTCGTCTCGAGACTTTTCATAGCGGCCCTCGCGGGAGTACACCATACCGAGGCCCCAGTGCGCACGCGCGTGCCCGGGATCCACTTCCAGCGCGTGCGTCAAGAACTCAAGAGCTTTCTCGCTGTCGTTGGTCTCGTACGCAATCATGCCGAGATGGTACCAAGCGTCGGCCTGCTTCGCGTCGAGCCGGAGTGTTTCCTCTAAGTGCTGTCGCGCTTCCGGAAAACTCTTCTCAAGGAAGAGCGCCCAACCAAGCGAAAGATGGCCGCGGGGATCATCCGGACGTAGCTCGACGTAGCGCCGGAAATAGGGCAGCGCCTCATGGAAGTCGGATGTATCGAGTAACGCGTCTCCCAAAAAGAAGAGGAAGTCGGGCCGATCAGGTTCCATCAGTAACGCCTTGCGCATGGCAAGGACAGCTTCGCTTGAAAGCTTGTTCTGAAGGGATACCTGGGCGTACTCGTAGAGCAACTCGGGCGAATTCGGCGCGAGCCGGAGAGCGCGTGCCACATATTGCCACGCCCGCGCCGTGTCGCCGCGCTTCAAGGCAATGCCTGTTAACTGGCGCAGCATTGTTACCGACTCTGGCTTCCCATGAAGCGCACGGAGCAGGGCCTCTTCGGCTTTGGCAAAATCACTGTTCGACAGATAAACACGTCCTAGAAGCTCCCAATAATCGCTGAAGCGGGCTGCCGAAGGAACCGCCTGGAGTCGGCGCACGGCCTCCGCGAATTGCCCACGGTCTGCCAGCAGCGTAGCCGTTTCGGACAGCAACCGAGGGTCGTGAGGCGCGTGGCTTAAGCCCTCTTGGAGTGTTTGGAGCCCATGCTCTTTATCATCCCGCTGCTCATAAAGCTGCGCTAGATTCAACCAAGCGGCGGGAAGTGAGGGATTCGATTTGGTGGCTTTGCGGAAGATCGCTTCCGCTTCATCTACACGACCCTGCTTGACCGTGGCCACGCCCAGGAGGTTGAGCGCATCAGCATCGTTCGGATGCGCGCGGAGCACCACTTGCAACGTCTGCTCCGCTTTCTGCCAATCACCAGCATCCATAAGGCGGACGGCGTGCTGAAGTTGGGCAGCGATTGGGGCTTGTGCCCGCGCACTGCGCCAGCCAACTAGGGCCACCAGTACGAGTGTGCTAGAGCGCAAAATCGGCACTCTAGGTAGATACGCTCGGAAAACACGCGCACCAGCACTAACAGTGATACGCATCGTAATGAAGCGCTCCAGACAAGTCAATTTCCGCCCACGTCGTCCTCAAACCTCCGACGCGCCTGAGAACCATGAGCGCTGCACACAGGCGCTCACGTCACATATCTTGCTTCGCGGAGGGGATGGGCATAGGATAGCACCGAAATTTTTCTGCAGGAGTTTTTCACATGATTTTCCCAAGGGCGCTGCTCTTGTGCGTTCTGCTATCCTCGGCTTCCTGGCTGCTGGCCGACGACTTCTGGCAGCAGCCCTTTGACACGTGGAAGCGTGAGCAGGTGGTGCGGATGCTCAATGATTCGCCCTGGGCGCAGATTGAGACCTTTACGGCGCCGATCGTTAGTAAAGACGCCGGATTAGCCGGAGAGAAAGAACTGTACTACCGCTTCACCGCGCGTTTCTTTTCGGCTCGTCCTGTCCGAGAAGCATACGTACGCATGGCGCGCTTGATGAACAACTACGATCAGATGGCGCCCGACCAGCGGCAAGAATTCGACAAGCGCTTCCAGCGCGCACT
The DNA here is from genome assembly GCA_001917435.1 of Acidobacteria bacterium 13_2_20CM_2_57_6. Classification (GTDB taxonomy): domain Bacteria; phylum Acidobacteriota; class Terriglobia; order Acidiferrales; family UBA7541; genus Acidiferrum. Next base: position 6,126 of record MNEA01000098.1, on the reverse strand, counting down.
GAATCTTGACGTAGCCGACCGCGTGATTGTAGCGGTCGAGTATGCCACAAATGATCCGAACACCTCCCGCGACCTGCGCCCAGCGTTCGAGTTGGCGACCGCGGAAACGCTGAAGCAGCGCGTTTACCTCATCAGCCAGAGACTTGGACGCGTTGAACTGCTGGAATACTTTCCGCCAAGCGCCGATGGCACGGGTGCGAAGTTTGTCTTTCCTCGCACGGTGCATGGCCAACCGATTTTCGGGCCTCAAGATAAAGAGATTCGTTTCGATTTCACAACGCCTGTCACCAACCACCGTATCTTCTTGGCCTTCAAGTCATTTTGAATAAAAAAAACCCCAATTCAACGAATTAAATTGAATGGATGGATTCACTTATTTCATTGGTTACTGCCTCGTCGCGCAAACAGCTATGGAATAAGTGAATCCATCCATTCAATTTAATTCGTTGAATTGGGGTTTTTTTATTCAAAATATCGATTTTTTGCTTGACAAACGCCTCATCCAGGAGTAGATGGTCTGCATTCGGTTTGGTGGCCCATCCCTGCGGGGCTATTGTGGTGGAGGTGTGAATGCGACAAAAAACATTGGTTGGCATGGTAGCTATCTGCTGGTTGGTGAGCTGCGCCGGAGTTCTGCGCGCCCAACGGACCCAAGGTACCATCAGCGGAACGGTCAGCGATTCATCTGGGGCAGTAATACCGAACGCTGAGGTTACGATTACACACCAACAGACCGGCACGAAGCGTGTCGTCACGACTAACGAGTCCGGCTTCTATACGGCCACGGCTCTGGATCCAGGGACCTACACGGTGACGGCGAAAATCGCGGGGTTCAAGACCCTCGCCAAAGCTGGCATCGAACTGCACGTGGCCGACGAAGTCGTTGTTCCAATTGTGTTGGAGGTTGGTACTCCTACGCAAACAGTTGAGGTCACAGCGGCCGCTACAATGGTGGAGACGCGTTCCGGCGAAGTTTCCAATGTAATTGGGACGCGGCAGATTCAAGAACTTCCGCTCAACGGTCGCAGCTTTGTGCAGCTCACGTTATTGGTACCTGGCGCTGCGGCCTCGGACACCGAGAATCCGCGGTTCACTGGCCTGTTGGGTGGCGTGGACATTTCTATGAGCGGCAGCCCTGCCAATTCCAACGCTTGGCTGGTCGATGGCGTAGATAACGTTGACCATGGTTCCGGGCGCACCATTCTGGTGTACCCGTCCGTGGACTCGATCGAGGAGTTCAAGGTGGAGCGAAGCTCCTACGGAGCGGATAGTCCCTCGGCGAGCGGCGCGCAGGTCAATTTGGTCACCAAGTCGGGGACCAACAAGTTCCACGGTTCCGTCTACGAGTTCTGGCGAAATGACTTACTCGATGCCAATAACTTTTTCCTCAATCAAGCCGGCAAGCCCAAGGCTGAACTGCGGTCGAACAACTTTGGTTATACCTTTGGCGGGCCCATCAAGAAGGACAAACTGTTCTTCTTTTGGTCGCAGGAGTGGCGCCGCGAAGTGCGCGGCGTGACCCGCCTCTCCACCGTCCCGACCGACGAGGAACGCGTTGGTAATTTTAACGTCCGCGACCCGGCTAACCCAAACGTGCCGACCAGTCCGTTCACAGGTCTGCCGTTCCCGAACAACACCATTCCTTCGGACTGTTCCAACCCCGCAGGCTGTCTCAGCACGGGTGGCTTGTCGCTCATGCAACTATTCCCGCACCCCAACGCGACGCCAAACGCAAGCTCACCGTGGAACTGGGTGGCGGCCGTGCCAACCCATCTGAATACGCGTCAGGAACAAGTCCGCGTGGACTACAACTTCACCTCGTAAACCAACCTGATGGTGCGCTTCACTAACGACTACTGGGAGAACCCCGCCCCGAACTTTGGCAGCGACGGCGGTCTTTGGGGCGACACGGGGTTTCCTACAGTAGATTCCAGCTGGTCACAGCCCTCCAAGTCGCTGGCTGCTCGGCTCACCCATACTTTCGGGCCTTCGATGGTCAACACGTTCCAGTTTTCCTATTCAAATAATCGCATCTACATCACCAACGGCCTTGGGGCCAGCATTAACGCCGATATCAACTCTAAGATCCCGGATGTCTTCCCAGGAATGCCCGGCCACGCCCATGCAGTCTTCTGGGGAGCGCCCGAAAATGGCATCGGAAACAATCTCTGGAACGCCGCCCCGTGGAATAACGCCCACGACATCTTCACCTGGCAAGACGATTTCTCGATGACCCGCGGCAATCACAATCACCGCGTGGGTGCGTTCTATAGTTACGATAAGAAGGACGAAGATTGCTGTGGTGCCAGTGCAACCCAGGCGCAATTCTGGGGTCCGAATGCAGTTCCAGGAGGAGCCGGAAAGGGCGGCGGCTGGGGACCTGCTGCGGCGCCGGGCAACGGCGGCCAGGTAACGGGCAACGGCTTGGCCGACCTGCTGTTGAAGGGAGCTTACTTTGGCGCGTCGGAACAGTCCAGCCAGCCGCGGTCTAAGGTCCGCTGGAAGGACGTTGAACTCTACTATGCCGACACCTGGCGAGTCACCCCGCGCCTCACCCTTCAGTATGGCGCCCGCTGGTCGATTCTCCCACCCAGCATTCAGGCGGACAACCTGATCGGCAACTTCATTCCATCGCTCTACAACCCGGCGCAGGGTAGCAATCCCCAGAACGGGATGATTTACCCGGCCGGGTTGAGTATGCCCTCGAACGGCATTCCCGGAGGATCTGCTAACCTGCGGGGTATTGACGTGGGCCGCGCCTTGCGCAACAGCAGCTATGACACGATTGCGCCGCGGTTCGGGTTTGCCTTTGACCCCACCGGCGCTGGCAAATGGGCCATCCGCGGGGGCTTTGGGACATTCTTCGGCCGAGCCGACCTGAGCCAGCCCATCGGCGAGCTTTTGCTCAATCCGCCATTCAACACGACCATAGGCTTTGGCAATGGCCGTACCTTGGACGACTTGTCGGCGGCAGCGACCTCGTCAGGCGCCGGCGTGGCAGGCAACGCAGCAGATACTCACTGGAAAACCCAGGACAGTTATCAATGGAACCTCACCGTGGAGCGTGAAATACTGCGCGACACGAAACTCGAGGTTGCCTACGTCGGCAACCACGGCAACCATCTGCCCCTGAACTACGATTTGAACTCGGTTGCGCCTCAGAACCGGCTGCAGTGGGCGGAACTTAACTTTACCCCCGGCGCTGATTCGAATTCATCTCTGAGGAACGCGCTCCGGCAACTGGGGCCCCTGGAGGGTACCAACAGCCTGATCTATATGACCAACGGCGGCACCTCCAGCTATCACGCTTTCCAGGCATATCTGCTAAAGCGATTTTCCCATAACTTCTCGATGAGCAGTTCGTATAGCTTCTCGAAACTGATCTCCGACGTTTCGCTGGATTGCTGCGGCAACGGGAGCGGAGCCAGGATTTACGATACCTCTAACTTCCGGTATAACCGTGGGCTTGCTGACATGGGAGGCCACAGCGGTATACTCTTATTCGACAGGCGTGCCCCTAACCGTGGCCCTCAGCCAAAACTTGACTGGCCTCACCAGCGGTGGCGCCGGCGACCGCCCCGACTTGGTCGGCAACCCCGCAGGACCGAACACCGCTTCCGGCGGTTGGTTGAACCCCAATGCGTTTCGAATGCCAGTGCAGCTCGGTCGTCCCGGCACCGAGGGCGTGGGCATACTTCATGGGCCACCTACGAACAACACCGACATAGGCATCTTCAAGAACTTCAAATTGACAGAGAAGATGACCATGCAATTTCGGTTCGAGACGTTCAATACGCTCAACCACACGCAGTTCTTTTCCACCTCCATCAGTGGAACCACTGCGAGTGGCACAAAATATCAAATCTCGGGTCCGACGATCCTTGCGAACCCGTTTCTGCCCTATCAGCCCAATCCTAATTTAAATGACCCCACTAAACCTTACAACCCTGCCACAGACCACTTCACTGGTTGCAGCGTCAAGGCGGATCCACCCAACCCGGTCACCGGAATCCCCCCGGGTACAGGGATTAACCCCTTCCCGAATTGCAACACCAACGCCGCCTTTGGCCTGCCGACCAAGGCGCGCGATCCCCGCGAGCTTCAGCTAGCTTTGAAGCTTTCCTTCTGACCAGATTACGCTCGTTCTGGGGCTTGCAAGTTCCGCTTGCAAGCCCCTTTTTGTTTTTGTCGCAATGAGAGAAAATCCTGTATATGGCTGCAGCCATTCTCCGATTCCTCCACGTGGGCCTGCTGCTCTGCGCGGCTTGGGGCGCCCTAACGGCTGGGCAGACAGCCACAACAGGTCCGGTCCAGCGCCAAGCGCCAACTCGGCCCGGCGCTAAAAAAAATGCTCCGGCGCAAAAACATACAACTGATTCACCGAGAATGGCAGGTGACGAAGGCCCCGCAGCGCTCCTTCAGAAACGGTTTGATGCCGCTCAGGCAGCAGAGCAGGAAGGCGACTTCATCCGCGCGGAGAGCGAGTATCGCCAGGTATTGGGCTTGGCCCTAGAACAGTTAGGGGACGCAGACGAGACGCTAGGGAATTTGCCTCAAGCGGAAGACGCGTATAAGGGCGCAGCAGAGGCCAGCGCCAATTCCGAGGCGGCTCTGCTTGGCTTGGCGATCGTCTATCTGCGCCAAGGCGAGTTCCAAAAGGGCGTCGACACTGTGCGGACACTGTTGGCGCAGAAGCCGGAGCACGCGCAAGCGCGGCAACTCCTAGGCAAACTTTATTTCAGCATGAACCGCTTCGATGCCGCCGCTCTGGAACTTCAGGAAGCTCGGCGCCTGGCACCAGATGACAGCGAAACGGCCGTCACGCTTGCCTTTACCTATCTGCGGGAGCAACAGCTCGAAAAGGCGCAGAAGATTTTCGCGGAACTCTTACAGCGGCATGGCGAGTCCCCGCAAATGCACATTATGTTCGGCGCCGCCTATAGGGAAACGGAATACGTGAACCAGGCCGTCGCGGAGTTCAAGCGCGCCGTCGCGCTCGATGCCAACTACCCGCGTCTGCATTACTACATGGCTTTGGCTTACCTTTCTCAGGAGGGCAGCCACGCGATTCCCCAAGCGCTGGCCGAACTTACAGATGAAATCCTGCGTCATCCCGGCGAGTACTCGGCTCATTATCTGGCAGGCCTCATTTATGTTCAGGAGAGGAAACTCCAGGAGGCATTGCCTTATCTTGAGAAAGCGGCAAGCTTGGAACCGACGAATCCGGACGCGCCACTCTATCTAGGGCAGGCGCTCTACTTGCTCGACCGCACGGATCTTGCCGTGTCCGTGCTTCAGAAGAGTGTGGCACTTACCAAGGACCCGAGCCGGAATCAGTACCAGGTCGCAAAGGCGCATTATTTGCTGGGGCAGTTTTTTAACCGGCAGGGAAAGGCCGGGGAGGCGAAGGAGCAGCTGGCCCTGGCTGAGAAATACAAGGCCTTAGCCGCAGTGCAGGACCAAGAGCGCCTCCAGATTTACTTGGGCAGCGGCATGGGTGGTGGGGATGACTTGAAGAATGCCGTCAACAGAATGGAAGGGCGGGCGGTGATCATTGCACCTGAACCACCCAATCCCGAACAGCGGGCCAAGCTGGAAAATGCGACGCAATTCTATGGGGACGTAGCAGGAAAGGCTTACAACCAGCTCGGCCTGCTGAGTGCGCGCGAAGCAGACTTCAACCGCGCTATCCAGCTTCTGGAGCACGCTGCACGGTGGAAGCCCGAGTTGCCTGATTTGCAGTTCAACCTCGGACTTGCCCAGTTCAAGAATCAGAATTACGCGGCCGCGATTGCCCCGCTAGAAAAGGCCCTTACGCGCCAGCCAGACCGCCAGGACATACGTATTCTGTTGGGAATGAGCTGTTTTTTCCATGCAGACTACGCGCGCACGCTGGAAATATTGGCACCCGTGTCAGACAGCGGCATCGAGGACCCGCAGGTAGCCTATACGTTCGGTCTTTCGCTGGTTTACTCCGGCAACCGCGAACAAGGCGTTGAAGTGTTGCGGCGGCTCGTGGAGAAATACCCCCAGGCAGCCGACGCGCATATGGCCATGGGACAGGCCTATGCTGTGCGAGAGGAATATGGCAATGCCACCTCAGAATTCTCCATGGCTCTGGAGCTG